>JAEZZE010000170.1 GCA_023418755.1 Bacillota bacterium
CATCCATCTGCGCAGCCTCATTCCGTCTTCCCGCCTTCCGTTCATTAAAAGATTCCGAGATTCCGGCCGGTTTCTCCGTCGAAGAAATGCGCCTTCTCCATCCGGAAGCCGATGTCGACTTTGTCCGACGCGTGATACCGGGAGTCGGACTCCACGACCCGGGCGATCAGCCGAATGTCGCCAAGGCTCATATATAAGTAGGAATCGGCGCCCATCCGCTCGATGATGTCGATCCGGGCCTCGACCGTCTCGTCCTCCCTATCCGGCGCTTGGCGAGGCTCCATCTCCACATGCTCCGGCCGGATGCCCATGACGATTTTGCCGAACCTCGCCGAGGTGACGAACGCCCGATAGGAGTCGGGCAGCCGCAGCCGCAGCCGTTTGTTGCGGAAATAATATTTGCCCTCCTCCTCCGCGATCGCCCCTTCGATCAGATTCATCGCCGGCGAGCCGATGAACCCGGCTACGAACAGATTGGCCGGATAGCCGTATATTCTGTCCGGCGTATCCGCCTGCTGGATGACGCCGTCCTTCATCACGACGATCCGCGATCCCATCGTCATCGCCTCGGTCTGATCGTGCGTCACGTAGACGGTCGTCGTGCGCAGCTCCTGATGAAGCCGGATCAGCTCCGCCCGCGTCTGCGTTCTCAGCTTGGCGTCGAGGTTGGACAGCGGTTCGTCCATCAGGAACACCTCGGGCTCGCGAACGATCGCCCGCCCGAGGGCGACGCGCTGCTTTTGTCCGCCCGACAGTTGACTCGGCTTCTTATGCAGCAGGGCGCCGATCTCGAGCGTCTTGGCCGCTTTTTTCACCCGCAGCTCGACCTCGTGCTTGGCCGTCTTCCGCAGCTTCAAGCCGAGCGCCATATTCTCGTACACCGACAGATTCGGGTACAGCGCATAGTTCTGGAACACCATGGCGATGTCCCGATCCTTGGGCGACACGTAGTTGATGAACCGGTCCCCGATATAAATCTCGCCTTCCGTAATGTCCTCCAGTCCGGACAGCATGCGCAGCGTCGTCGTTTTGCCGCAGCCGGAAGGGCCGACCAGCACGACGAACTCTCCGTCCGCGATATCGAGGTGAAAGTCGACGACGGAAGGCTTTTTCTCCGCGCGATACTGCTTGCTGACGTGATGGAACGAGACGTTCGCCATGCCAATCTCCTCTTCTCGGTCGAATTTTGATAGCGGGCGCCCTGTCGCAGGGCTCACCGAAGAGGCTTGCGGGATCGCAAACCTGCTCCTTGTATTGGCGTGAGCTGCCCGGTGCCGGCGGGAGTTCCCGCCCTTTACTTGTACTTGAGATAAGCGTTCTTCAGCTCATCGGCGATTTGAACGTAGTCCGCCGACGAAACCAGTCGATTCACGTATTGATCCCAGTCCTCTTCGGACAGCACGCCCATGACGAACTTTACCTTGTTGCGCTCGAGGTCCCGGGTCAGATCGCCCCACTTATCGACGAGCGACGGCGAATACAGATTATAGGCCGGATTCGAATAGGTCGATTTCAACTGCGAATCGTCGAATACTTCCTTGTACCATTGCAGCTTGTCGGGGTCGGCGTCCCAGAGCAGATAATTGTCCGCCCCCGTGTAGGTGCCGTCGTTCCATGTGTACGCCTCGATGCCTTCGTTGCGATATTTGTCGTTGCGATCGATGGCGCCGTTCTTGATCTCGTAGTGAACGCCTTCGATGCCGTACAGCGCCAACCGCTGATAGACGGGCGACGAGGTGAAGTCGATCAGCTCCAGCAGGCGCGGAATGTCGGCCTCCGGCACGCGCGAGTCGATCATCAGGTTCGTCCACGAGCCCGTCGCCATGCTCGTTGCGTAGCCTTGGGGCCCTTTCAGCACTTTGAGCGTCAGTACGTCCGCCTCCGGCGCGTTCTCCTTCAGCTTCTCCAGCCAATCCGGAATCGTGAACATGTGCGTATTGGCGGCCACCGCCACGTATTTGCCCGTTTTGAACAGGTCCGTCTCGCTGCCTTCGACGATCGGGAACTCCGGGTGGATCGCCCCCGCGTCGTACAGCTGCCTGAGCCACCGCAAATAAATTTTGAAGGCGGGCATAAATTCGCGATACCGGAAATTCCCCTCGCCGTCCACATCCCAATTCTGGATGCCGGTAATCGCGTTCGCGATTACGTCGACGCTGGACGTCGATTTCATCGCCAGCCCGTACAGATCGGGAGGATCGGCAAGCCTCAAGAGGGCGTCCGTCAATTCCTCCCAAGTCGTCGGCGCCGGCAGCCCCTCCCTGTCCAGCAAATCCTTGCGGATATGCACCGTCGTGAAAATCGGCGGATTCGGGTGCCTCGGTATGCCCCATATCTTCCCGTTGTACGCCATGTTGTCCCAGATCGAGGACGGGTAAGCCGCAAGATTCGGGTATTTCTGCAGATTGTCCCCGGTCAGATAAGGGGTCAGGTCATGAAATACGCCGGCTTGGATCGCTTCGTTCGTTGCCGTCTCGTAGATGGGATTGCTGGTCGGCACTTGGGTGATGTCCGCCAAGTCCCCGGTATTGAGCGCCACGTTTAATCGCTCTTTGTACCCGTTAAGCGGCACCCACTGCCAACTGATCTTCGTGTTCGTCTCCGCCTCGATGCGCTGACCGACGGCGTCTCCCCCGGGCGGGGGCGCGCCGTAAGCGATGTTCATCCACGAGACTTCGAGCGGAGGGCTCGCGTTGGCTTTGCCTCCGTTCGGCGAATCGGGCGAAACCGAACAAGCGCTTAATGCAGCAGCGGCGGAGACAAGCGGCAGGACGACGGATTTCCGGAATGCGTAGATACGGCTCATGGGTAACCTCCCGGAGGATTCGACCGCCGTGCGGCCGACCGTTGCGGCGGCTTCCGGCAATCTCGTCTTGATAGTATCGTAAATCGCGAAGGCGCGCGGCGCTATGACGGTTTGCTAACTTTCATGCCGTTTTGAACACCACTTGCGGCAATTCCCGCCTCGGCCGCCTTCCTCCATAGTATAATGGATACGGCCGTGAAATCGCTTACCTACTTAGGAGGACGCCGGAATGCCGGTTAAAATGACGATTTTCCGCAGACTGATTTTGATGCTGGTTCTCCTCATTTTGCCGATTCTGGGGCTGTATACGTATTCCAATCAAGTGAGCGTACGCGTCGTGCGCAACGAGGTCAAGGAGTCCAACCTGCAGCATCTGTCCTTTCTGCTCCGGCAAGCGGAAATGACGGTAGAGCAGTTAATGCTCGCCGCCAATACGATCGGACGGTTCCAGGTCATCGACGATCTTATCCATATCGACGAGAAGCCGAGCAACTACGAGAAAGTCGTGATCAAGCAGGACATTATCGAGAAGCTGAGATTGTCCGGCGCCTCCAGCAACTGGACGAACCAATTTACCGTCTATGCCCCGTCGGCCGGCACCGGAGTCACCA
>JAEZZE010000242.1 GCA_023418755.1 Bacillota bacterium
AGCCTACATCGTGCTCGAAGGCGTCAATCCTTCGATCCAGCGGATGATGGATATGCTGAAGGAAGACGAGAAGCTGACAAGAAGGTTCGTCTCCCCGGAGCAGGCGCTCGGGTTGATAAGCAAGCGCTCGCTGGCGGTCGTCGTGGACACGCACAGGGCGACGATGGTCGCCGAGCCCCGGCTGCTGCAGGCGACGGACCGGGTCGTCATCGTCGACCACCATCGGCGCAGCGAGGAGTTCATCGACGAAGCGGTGCTGGTCTATATGGAACCCTACGCCTCGTCCACTTGCGAGCTGGTCACCGAGCTTCTGCAATATATCCACGAGCGCGTCGTGCTCGACATGAGGGAGGCGACGGCATTGCTGGCGGGCATTACCGTCGACACGAAAAGCTTCGCCTTCCGCACGGGCTCGCGAACGTTCGAGGCCGCCTCCTTCCTTCGCCGCAACGGAGCCGATTCGGTTCTGATCCAGCGGATGCTGAAGGAGGATCTGAACGAGTATATTCGCAAGGCGGAGCTGATCCGCCACGCGGAGACGTTCCGCAATTGCATCGCGATCGCGGCGGCCGATACCGACAAGCAGGTGCCGCAGTTGCTGATCGCGCAGGCCGCGGACACTCTGCTCAACATGACGGGCATCAAGGCGTCCTTCGTCATCGGCGCGCGCCCGGACGGGCTCATCGGCATCAGCGCCCGGTCTCTGGGCCAGATCAACGTTCAGATCGTGATGGAACGGCTGGGAGGCGGCGGTCATTTCACGAACGCCGCGGCTCAGCTGCAAGGCACCATTCCGGAAGTCTCGGGCAAGCTTAAGCAGGTATTACAAGAACTTGAGAAGGAAGAGGGGTTATTCGAATGAAGGTCATCTTCTTGCAAGACGTGAAGGGCCAGGGGAAAAAAGGCGAAATCAAGGAAGTGTCGGAAGGCTACGCGCGTAATTTCCTGCTGCCGAAGGGCGTCGTTCAGATTGCCACCGAAGGCGCGAAGAAGACGCTGAACCAGCAGGCGGCCTCCGCCCAGAAGAAGAAGGAGAACGAGAAGAAGGAAGCGCAGGAGCTTGCCGCGCGCCTCGGCGAGATGACGGTCGTCATCAAAGCGAAGGCGGGCGAAGGCGGCCGTCTGTTCGGCGCCATCACGAGCAAGCAAATCTCGGAAGCTCTCGAGAAGGAGAAGATCTCGGTCGACAAGAGGAAGATCGAGCTGGACGAACCCATTCGGGTATTGGGCGTGACGAAAGTCGCCGTCAAACTGTATCCTGACGTAAAGGGCACATTAAGCGTACAAGTCGTGGAGGAATGATCCGATGAACGGAAACGTGGAGCAGCAAATGCTGTACGACCGCGTGCCGCCGCAGAATCTGGAAGCGGAACAGGCCGTGCTCGGCGCTATTCTGCTGGAATCCGAAGCTCTTGTCGCCTCCATGGAACGTCTGAAGTCGGAGGATTTCTACAGCGTCGCTCACCAGCGTATCTTCGATGCGATGGTGGCTTTGAACGACGACAATGAACCGATCGATCTCGTCACGCTAGCCTCCCGGCTTCAAGATCTCGGACAGATGGAAGAGGTCGGGGGAATTATTTATTTGACCAAGCTCGCCAACGCGGTTCCCACGGCGGCGAATGTGGAATACTATGCAACGATCGTCGAGGAGAAATCGCTTCTTAGGCGCTTGATTCGCACGGCGACGCAGATCGTCTCTAACGGCTACGCGACGGAAGACGACGTAAGCGTGCTGCTGAACGATGCCGAGGCGCGGATCATGGAGCTTTCCAACCGGCGCACCTCCACCGGGTTTATCAGTATTCGCGACGTGCTGATGGAAGTGTTCGAGCGCGTCGAGTTTCTGTATAACAACCGCGGAGGCGTAACCGGCATTCCTTCCGGATTCGTCGATCTTGACCGGATGACCGCCGGATTTCAACCGAACGACTTGATTATCGTCGCCGCCCGTCCGTCCGTAGGGAAAACGGCCTTCGCGCTGAATGTCGCGCAGAATGTCGCCGTTCGAGCCTCGGAGACGGTGGCGATCTTCAGTCTCTAGATGTCCGCCGCCCAGCTCGTGCAGCGGATTATCTGCGCCGAATCCAACGTCGATGCCCAACGGATGAGAACGGGCCACCTGGAAGGCGACGACTGGGAGAAGCTGTCGATGGCGATCGGCTCCTTATCGGAAGCGCAGATCTATATCGACGACACGCCGGGCATTACCGTGTCCGACATCCGGGCCAAGTGCCGGCGTCTGAAGAAAGAGAAAGGCCTCGGCATGATTCTGATCGACTACCTGCAGCTCATTCAGGGCCGCGGCAAAGCCGGAGAGAACCGTCAGCAGGAGGTTTCGGAGATTTCCCGTACGCTGAAGCAGATCGCCCGCGAGCTCGAAGTTCCCGTCATCGCCCTGTCCCAGCTCTCTCGCGGAGTCGAGCAGCGTCAGGACAAACGTCCGATGATGTCCGACCTTCGGGAGTCGGGTTCGATCGAGCAGGACGCCGACATCGTCGCGTTCCTGTACCGGGACGATTATTACGATAAGGAGTCCGAGAAGAAGAACATTATCGAGATCATTATCGCCAAACAGCGGAACGGACCGGTCGGGACGGTCGAGCTGGTGTTCCTGAAGAACTTCAACAAGTTCGTCAGTCTGGACCGATCGCATGGAGAAGCCTACGCCGGAAGCGCATAACCCCGGAGATTAAGATCGAATTCCGAACATTCGTATAGGCGGTTGCGGTATTGTTCGCTTTTCCGTTGACTTCCCCCGGTACAGTTGATAAACTAATCATGCTGCCTGATCGCGAATTGCGATGTCGGGCGGCATTATCATGCCGATGTGCGCAAGACGCATTCGGATGGAGGGATTGCATTGTCAACAGTCGTTGTCGTAGGTACGCAATGGGGAGACGAGGGCAAAGGAAAGATCACCGACTATCTGGCCGAGAAGGCGGATGTCGTCGCTCGTTATCAAGGCGGGAATAACGCCGGGCATACTATCCTTATTGATAACAAGAAATACAAGTTAACAATGGTTCCATCCGGAATTTTCAATCAAAACAAGCTCTGCGTCATCGGAAACGGGATGGTCATCAATCCGGCCGCTCTCGTGGAAGAAATCCAATACATTCAGGACAACGGATTTTCCACCGACAATTTGAAGATCAGCGACCGCGCCCACGTCATTATGCCGTACCACTTGGTGCTTGACGCCCTGGAGGAAGACCGCAAGGCGGACAACAAGATCGGCACGACGCGCAAAGGCATCGGTCCTTGCTATATGGATAAAGCGGCCCGCAACGGCATTCGCATCGCCGATCTCATGGTGCCGGAAGCGTTCGCGGAGAAAGCCCGCGCCATCATCGCGGACAAAAATCAAGTCATTACCCAAATGTACGGCGGAGAAGCTCTCGATGCGGACGGCATCATCCGGGATTACTTGGCGCTGGCCGAGCAGCTTCGCCCTTACGTCGCCGATACGTCGGTCGTCTTGAACGACGCCATCGACGACGGCAGGAAGGTGCTGTTCGAAGGCGCGCAAGGCGTCATGCTCGACATCGACCAAGGCACGTATCCGTACGTGACCAGCTCGAACCCTTCCGCGGGAGGAGTGTGCATCGGCTCCGGCGTCGGTCCTTCCAAGATCAAGGAAGTCATCGGCGTCGCCAAAGCCTACACGACTCGCGTAGGCGACGGTCCGTTCCCGACCGAGCTGGACAACGAGGTCGGCCAATGGATCCGCGACAAGGGGCACGAATACGGCACCGTCACGGGACGTCCTCGCCGCGTCGGCTGGTTCGATTCGGTCGTCGTTCGTCACGCCCGCCGCGTCAGCGGCATCACCGGACTCAGCCTGAACTCGCTGGACGTGCTGACCGGACTGGACACCGTCAAAATCTGCACGGCCTATAAGTTCCGCGGCGAGCTGATGGAGCACTATCCGGCCAACCTGAAGCTGCTGGAGGAGTGCGAGGCGGTGTACGAGGAGCTTCCCGGCTGGCACGAGGACATCTCCGGAGCGAAGCGGATCAGCGATCTGCCGGAGACGACCCAGCGGTTCATCCGGCGCATTACCGAGCTGACGGGCATTCCGATTGCCATCTTCTCCGTCGGCCGCAACCGCGAGCAGACGAACCAGGTCGCCAAGATTTACGGAGAATAGGCCCCGACGGAGAAACCTTAACCGCCGGGATCATCGCATAAGTCATAAATACAACAAGCCCGCTGAAGAAAGCCTTCGGCGGGCTCTGTTTATTTATTTTCCTTCAACTCTCTTCTCTCGGAACCCAATTGAAGATGTCTCCAGACTCCAGCGCGTCGATGAACCGGTCCAGCCATTTGTAATACTGGAGGGCATGCGCCATCTTCGCCGTATCGTACTCTATCAACCGCCCCAGCTTCTCGTCGTCCGGGTTCTGCTCGCGCAGCTTGCGCAGCTCGGCCATCGATTTGTTCAGCGCCGACATGTTCATTTCCATCGACTTGCGCCACTTGATGGAGAAGTAATCGACGAAATTCTGATGCCAGTCCTCTTCGACCTCGTACAGATCTTTTCTGGAGCCTTTGCCCCAAATCTTGCTGATCATCTTCAGATCGACGAGCGTGCGCATCCCCGTGCTGATGCTTGTCTTGCTTAGGCCCATCTCCTCGCCCATCTCGTCCAGCGTGACGGCTCCGTCGTGAAAATACATCATGCCGTATAGATGCCCGATCGAAGTGGTGACCCCGTACAGGTCCATATTGTTGCCGATCGAATCCACGACGCGTCGGCGCGATTTCTCTATGATCTTAATCTGCTCTTCCGATAATCCCTCGAAAGTCGCCATGCCGTACACTCCTATCCCCCGCCTGTCCACGGGCGGTCAATGATGCCTGACTCCTATTGTAGAAAAGAGTCGATCGTAAGTAAAGAATACGGTTCGGGAGGATGTTTGAGGAAACGGGAGCATACAGTAAATAAAGTGTGTAAAGTTAAAACTGTACGTACTATACGGAGGCATATCCGTTTTGACCCCGGCAAGATCGGACGTCTACACTTGTAAAAGCGGCTGTAAATGAGAAAGATGAGAACATACGAAAGGGGGATATGCGGTGGCGGCAACTATCGAAGTCCAAGCGTTAACGAAAGTGTTCGGCAGCGATCCGAAGCGGGCGCTCCGGCTTCTGGACCAAGGCTGGACCAAGGAACGGATCGCCAAGGAGACGAAGCTTACGGTCGGGGTCAACCGGGTGAGCTTCACGATCGAGCAAGGCGAAATATTCGTCATCATGGGGCTGTCGGGAAGCGGAAAGTCGACGCTTGTCCGTCTGCTTAACCGTCTGATCGAACCGACGTCCGGGAAGGTGCTTATCAACGGGACGGACATTGTGCAGCTTAACGCGGAACAGCTGCGCCAGGTTCGGCGCAAGACGATCGGCATGGTCTTCCAGAAATTCGCCTTGTTTCCTCACCGAACGGTGCTCGAGAACGTGGAATACGGCATGGAGGTCCAAGGCGTCCCCAAAGAGCAGCGCAGGACTAAAGCGCAGAAGACGCTGGAGCTCGTAGGCTTGGGAGGATGGGAGCAGAAGCGTCCGGACGAACTGAGCGGAGGCATGCAGCAGCGCGTGGGTCTTGCCCGCGGGTTGGCGAACGATCCGGATATTCTTCTTATGGACGAAGCGTTCAGCGCGCTCGATCCGCTCATTCGAAAGGAAATGCAGGATGAGCTGGTGGAGCTTCAAGCCACGATGAAAAAAACGATCATCTTCATCACGCACGATTTGGATGAAGCCCTGCGCATCGGAGATCGGATCGCGTTGATGAAGGATGGCGCGATCGTGCAGATCGGCACGCCGGAACAGATTCTGACCGATCCCGCCAACGAATACGTCGAGCGTTTCGTCGAGGATGTCGACCTGTCGAAGGTGCTGACGGCCTCCCATGTCATGGTGCGGGCGGAAACGATCGGACAGGATCGCGGTCCCAGAGTCGCGCTGCAGCTGATGCGCGACCGGGGCATTTCGAACCTGTACGTGGTCGACAAGGGCCGCCGATTGATCGGCGCCGTAACCGCCGAAGCTTCGGCGGAGGCGGTGAAGACGGGCAAGGGCCTGGAGGATATTCTCGTTCGGGAAGTCGCGACGGTGAAGCCGGACGTTCATCTGAGCGAATTGTTCGATGCCGTGAGCGTCGCGAAAATCCCGGTCGCCGTCGTCGACGACACGGGGAGATTGCTCGGCATTATCATCCGCGGCGGAGTCCTCTCCGCGTTAAGCGGCGGCGGCGGAGACCGGACGGGAGCGGGTGAGGCGACGTGAATCTAATGAACTGGTTAATGGTGCTCGACCTGCCGAAAATCCCGATCGGCAAGTGGGTCGAGGCGATCGAGACGTGGTTGGAGAGCAATGCCGGGCCGGTGTTCAAAGGCATTAAGTCGTTGATCGGTACGATCGTGAACGGCCTGGCGGACGGGTTTACCGCGGTTCCTCCGCTCTTGCTGATCTTAATATTCACAGGGTTGGCCTTCTGGATCGGACGTACGAAAATCGCGATATTCACGGTTCTCGGCTTGTACCTCGTCTATAACCTGGGCTACTGGGAGAATACGATGGAGACGCTGGCGCTCGTCTTGACCGCATCGGTCATCTCCGTCGTGATCGGGATTCCGCTGGGCATCGCCTGCGCCCGAAGCGATAAGGTTCAGAAGGTGGTCACGCCCGTGCTAGATTTCATGCAAACCATGCCGGCGTTCGTCTACCTGCTGCCCGCGGTCGCCTTTTTCTCCCTGGGCGTCGTGCCCGGCGTCATCGCTTCCGTCATCTTCGGCATCCCGCCGACGATTCGCCTGACGAATCTCGGAATCCGCCAAGTGCCGGCCGATCTGGTCGAGGCGGCCGACGCTTTCGGCTCGACGCCGCTGCAGAAGCTGATTAAGCTGCAGCTGCCGATCGCCGCGCCGACGATTATGGCGGGGATCAATCAGACGATCATGCTGTCGCTCTCCATGGTCGTCATCGCTTCGATGATCGGAGCGCAGGGGGTAGGAGCGGACGTGTACCGCGCCGTGACCCAGGCCAAGACGGGAGTCGGGTTCGAAGCGGGCTTGGCCGTAGTCGTGCTTGCGATCATATTGGATCGGATCACGCAAAATCTGATAAAGACTAAAAGAAAAGGATCGTGATGAGATTGAAAAAAAGCGTAAATCTATTGTTGGCAGCCGTATTGGTCTTCTCCCTGGTTCTCGCGGGATGCTCCAAAGACAATAACGAAAGCGGAGCTTCAAACGGGGCTTCGGGTTCCCCGGCGAAAAATAAAGAGATTACGCTCGCATACGTGGCTTGGGATTCGGAAATCGCCAGCACGAACGTAGTTAAGAACGTGCTGGAGAGCAAGCTGGGGTACAAAGTCAACATGCTCCAAGTCGACGCGGGTCCGATGTATCTAGGCATCGCGGACGGCAGCGCCGACGCGATGGTGGCGGCTTGGCTGCCGAGCACGCACGGGGAAAATTACTACGAGCCGAACAAGGACAAGTTCGAGGATCTCGGCGTTAATCTCGACGGCACGAAGGTCGGTCTGACCGTTCCGTCCTACATGGAGATTTCCTCCATCGAGGATCTGAACGGCGACATTGCGGCATCGCTGAACCATACGATCACCGGCATCGAGCCCGGCGCGGGCATCATGACGGCGACGAGCAAGGCGATCGAGGAATATGGCCTGGAGGGCTGGAAGCTGCTGGAGAGCTCTTCCGCGGCGATGGCCAAAGTTCTTCAGGACGCGTACGCCAAACAGGAGCCGATCGTGGTCACCGGCTGGACGCCGCACTGGATGTTCGCCGAGATGGATCTGAAATATTTGGACGATCCGAAGAACGTATACGGCGGCGACGAGCAAATTCATACGCTCGTTCGGTTGGGCTTGAAGGACGATCACCCGGACGCCTACAAATTCCTGGATCAGTTCGAATGGACACCGGCCGATATGGAAGCGGTCATGGTCGACATCTTCAACGGCACGGACGAAGAGGAAGCGGCCAAGAAATGGGTCGAGGCCAACGAGGACAAAGTAAACGCATGGATCGACGGTATTTAAATCGCTAAGCGAGGCAAAGGGCCGATTGGATAGCAACCCTATCCGGTCGGCCCTTTGCTGATCGGCATCGTCGTCACCAACGCGATCGTCCTGATCGAGCGCGTCCAGCAGCAGATCGAGCACGGGCTCGCGATTCGCGAGGCGCTCATCGAAGCGGGAGGCACGAGACTGCGGCCGATTCCGATGACCGCGATCGCGACGATCTGCGCGCTGATCCCGCTGGCGATCGGATCGGGCGGCGGAAGCATCATCTCGAGCGGCCTCGCGGTCGTCATGGAGGCTTGACGAGCTCGACGCTGCTCACGCTGGTCGTCGTGCCGGTCATGTACGAACTGCTCTACTTCAAGCAATCGCGCAAGCAGCGCCAATCGGCCGTACAGGCAATACCGGGAACGGCGGCATAGGCCGGAAAAATCAAAACGAGGAAACGCGCGGCGGGCAAAGCCCTCCGTCGCCGTTCCCTCGTTTTTTTGTCGGAATCTTGAATTCTCGGACGATAGGAATGTTTGCAAGTAGGTTTGCCCATACTAAAAACTATGAAACCCGAAGCAGACGTATAGGAGGTACGGAATGTTGAAATGGATAAGCTGGGCTCTGCGGGTGGTCGCGACCGCATTGCTGCTCAGCTTCTTGTGCATATGGACGACCGGCTATATCGTAAACAGCTACATGGAGTCGGTGCTCAAGCAGTTGGATTTGCCGCTCGAGGTGCAGCCGCTCGCCTTGTCGGGCGTGTGGGGAACGCTGTGGGGAGCGGAGCGGGCACCGGAGAAGGAGGCGGCATCCGGCCGGCCGCCGGAAGCGCCGGGCGAGAGCGCGCCGCCGTCGCAATCGGTTTCGGGCGGCGAGAGCGGCAGGGACGGGTACGGAGCGGACGAAGTCGAGGCGACGGACGAGGCGGTTCCGCCTCCGGCGCCGGCCGGGGCGGTGCCGGAGGATGGGGAGGAGAGCCCGCCCGAAGATGCGGTGCCGGTGTTCGGAAGCGAATCGTCGATCGGGCGTCTGACCGATGAACAGCGGCAATCCCTGTACGCTTTGGTCGTGTCGAAGCTGAATCCGGAACAGTTGGGGAAATTGTCGAATGATATGCAGGACGGCCTAACCGCCGAGGAGCTGGCCGACCTGCAGGAGATGCTGCGAACGGCGCTTACGGACGAGGAATACACGCAGATGATGAGTCTGCTGCAAGCAGGGCCGGAGCCGGCGGAGTAGCGCCGCGCAAGGCTTGGAGGGCTTTAAAAGGCATAGGCCGCGGGGGTTGTCAACCGGCGGCTATTTCCATTTTTCATAATTCTAATCCGTCCAAACGGTTGATAGAGTCCTAAGTCCTATGCTAAAGTGAGGTACAAGTAACCGCCATATCCGGAGAAATTGAACACCGAATGCAAGGGAAAAGGGGAAAATCATGGCCGATTTCAGGGGAACGGATCGGATCCGGAAAATCCTTGCCGCAGCGCGGCAAACCTTCCGGTTCGTTCGATTCGCGCAAAGGAACGGAAACACCGGTACCAAGATAACGACTAAAGGGAATCATCCTATACGCAAATATCGCAAGCCGATAATCATAGCCTCATGCAGCGTTGCCGTCGCCATCGCGGCGGGGGTCGCGGGAATCAAATACGTAGAAGCGAACAAGGTAGATTATTATAAGGTTTACGTTAACGGCGAAGCGGCGGGAGAGATCAGCAGCCAGGACAAAGTGGAACAGCTGATCGCGGCGAAAGCGGAGGAGCTGGAGCATGCCGACACCCCCGCCCATCTGGTGCTGAACGACAATCAGGTCGCCTACACGGCTGAAAGGGCTTACAAGAAGAAGACCGACGACGAGGCGACGCTGAATCGTCTCGAAAGCATGCTTCAAACCCATGCCGTCGGCGTGAAAGTGATCGTGAACGGCGAGACAGTCGGCGTCGTTCGAGACGAGGAGACCGCGAAGAAGCTGCTGCAGCGGGTGAAGAACAAGTACGTGCCCGCGAGGCTTGTAGCCAAGGCCAAGCAAGGCGACGCCGAGGTTCGCTCCTTGTCCATGACCGCGTCCTCTGCCGCCGAGGATGAACCGGCGACGGAAGACGCTCCCACGCGCATCGTAACCTCGGTATCCTTCGCCGAGAAGGTCGAGACGGTCGAAGCCGATATCGACGCAGCGGAGCTGTCCGATCCGGACGAACTGTTCAAGACGCTGACGGAAGGCGAACCGATACCGCGGGAATATACGGTGCAGAAGGGTGATTGCATCGGCTGCATCGCGGCGAAGCTGAAAATCTCCGAAGAGCTGATCTACAAAAACAATACGTGGATCAAGAACGATTTCATTAACATCGGCGACGTGCTCGATTTGTCCGAGGAAGAGCCTCCGATTCTGAACGTGAATTCGGAGGAGGAAGTAACGGAGATCGAAGTGATCGAGCCGCCGATCGAATATCAGAAGAACGATTCGATGAAGCTCGGCCAGCAGAAGGTGCTGCGCGAAGGGACGGAAGGCAGCCAGCAGGTCACCTACCGGCTGTTGAAGCGCAACGGAGCGCTGATCGAGGAAGAGCAGATCGCCCGCAAGGTATTGAAGGAACCCGTTCCTACGATCATTCTCAAGGGAACGAAAGTCATTCGCGGCGAAGGCTCGGGCAAATTCATCTGGCCGGTCTCCGGCGCGCGCATCACGAGCTATCAGGGCTCCCGATGGGGACGGATGCATAACGGCATCGACATGATCGGCAAGAGCAATATTATGGCCGCCGACGAAGGCGTCGTCGAATTCGCGGGCTACAAGTCCGGCGGACTTGGCAACGCGGTTATCATCAACCATCAGAACGGCTTCAAGACGGTCTACGGACATATGAAGAGCGTCAAGGTGAAGAAGGGGCAGATCGTGGAGAAAGGCGACTCCATCGGCGTTATGGGCAGCACGGGGCGCTCCACCGGCACCCATCTGCACTTCGAGGTCCATCTGAACGGCAAGCTGAAGAACCCGACCAGTTACCTTAAATAAACCCCGAGCCGTTTCGAACGCAAGAGGAGCCGCAGCCTGTAACTTCAGGTGTGCGGCTCTTTATTTCGGGTGGAATTACCGCACTCGCTTCTATATACTTTTTGTGAATACATCATTCGGATACGAGGGATAGAGATGAAGAGCATAGCGGTGTTTTGCGGCTCCGGCATGGGGGCCTTGCCTTCTTATAGGGAAGGCGCGGTTGAACTTGGAAAAGAACTGGCCCGGCAAGGGATTACGCTCGTCTATGGAGGAGCAAGCGTGGGCCTCATGGGTACGGTCGCGGATGCCGTGCTGGAATCCGGAGGCAAGGCGATCGGCGTGCTTCCGAAGATGCTGGAGGACAGGGAGATCGCCCATCGCGGCTTGACGGAATTGATCGTTGTGAATTCCATGCACGAAAGGAAAACGAAAATGTCCGAGCTGGCGGACGGGTTTATCGCGCTGCCCGGCGGTCCGGGGACGATGGAGGAGTTTTTCGAGGTATTTACTTGGGGACAGCTGGGACTTCACGGGAAGCCTTGCGGCATTTTGAACGTCGATCGGTACTTCGATCTGCTGCTGGCGTTTTTCCGCCATATGAACGAGCAGCAATTTCTCCAGGACAAATATGCGTCCATGGTTCTCTCCGACTCCGGCCCTGCGGGCTTGCTGGACAAGTTCCGCGCCTACCGGCCGCCTTCCGTGAAAACGTACATTAAAGAAGGACAATCGTAGGAGCCTCGACAAACTAAAGCCTATGAAAGCCCGTGAGAGCCCAAGAGCTTCACGGGCTAAGTTTATTCGGGCCGTGATCGCGGCAAGCCGTCCGATAAGGAAAGAACCCGTTCCGCCAACAGGCGGACGCTGCCGGGAGGGTCGACCGCAAGCTCGGAGGCAAGCTGCCTGACGTACAGATCGTAATGGCGCCGAAAAGCAGCCGTCTCCCCGAGCTCGGCCAGCAGGCTGAGCAGAGCTTCGTTCATGTCCTCATCCAGCGGGGCTTCCCGCAAGTAGGCGGACATGAACGCTTTGGCCCGCGCCGGGTCCCTCGCGCGGAGCCATGCGGCAAGCGATCGCGCGAGGACGGCTTGCTGCATGGCCGCTTCGGCCGCGGGAGAGGCGCTCCAAGCATAGTCCTTGCCCGCGAATAACTCTCCTCCGCACAGCGCCGACAGCCGATCCGCCATCTCGGGAGCCGGCGGGTTCTCCTCCAGCGGTTTGCCGGCATATTCCCGCAGCAGTTGAAGGTCCGACGTCCCCGCACCGGCGGCATAACGATAACCGTCGTTGGAATGCGCAAGATCGATGTCGATATCCGAGTCCTTGAACGTTTTCTTCAGCCGGTAGACGGTGTTATGCAGATTGTGCAGCGCGCGCTCCTCCTCCAGATCGGGCCACAGAAGATCCGCAAGATGCCACTTGCCGATCAGCTTGTCCGGATGGGCGACGAGGTAGGCGAACAGCTCCTCGGTTTTGCGCGTCGGCCAGTTGATCAGACCGCCGTCTCCCCGGCGAGATTCGAAGGTACCCAGACAGCGCACCTGCAGAGTCGGCTTGCCGGAGGGGGGAGCGGGCTTTAACGCGGCGCGCAACGCGTGCTCGCGAAGCATGCGCCCGACGACGCGCTCCATGGCGTCCGGCGTAACGGGCTTGAGCAAATAATCGACCGCGCTGACGCGGAAGGCCTCCACCGCGTATTCCGCATAGGCGGTCGTGAACGCCACCTGCAGGTCCGCGTCGATCGCTTTCAGCTTCTCCGCCAGCTCGATTCCGCCCATCTTGGGCATCTCGACGTCGAGGAAAGCGGCGTCGGGCCGAAGCTGGGCAAATCGCTCGAGCGCTTCATGCGGGCTTGTATAGGCGCCCGCCACATCCAGGCGAGGATGCCGGTTGACGAGGATCGTCATTAGATCCAACGTCGGTTTCTCGTCCTCGACGATAATGACTCGCAGCATGCCGGTCATGCTCCTCCTTCCCGAATGCCGGCCGGACCGGCATCGCCGGCGCGCTTCGGCACGTATAAGGTAACGGAGGTTCCTTGTTCCAACCGGGAGTCGACCGTCACGCTGGCGCCGGGGATGGCGGCGATCCGGCGCCGCACGTTCGACATTCCGATGCCTGCGCCGTCCGGCCGATCGCCCGCCCGCAGCCGATACAGCACATCGTCGGCCATGCCGACGCCGTCGTCCTCGACCTGAATTTTCATATAGCCTTCTCCGTCCGCGATGGCGAGCGTGACCGTGCCGGTGCCGTCCTTCTCGAACACGCCGTGCCGAATCGCGTTTTCGACGAACGGCTGGATCGAGAGCGACGGGATCAGCTCCGACTCCAGGCCGGGATCGCAATGCAGGCGGAAGACGAGACGATCGCCGAATCGGGCCCGTTCGATCTCGACGTAAGCGCGGATCAGTTCGAGCTCGAGGCCAAGCGGCACGTCCGCGCTCCGTTGATCCTGTTGGAAAACGATGCGTAGATAGCGGCTTAGCATCGACAGCAGATGAGCGGCCTTCTCGCCGTCCGTATAGCAGAAGGAGACGATGCTGCTGATCGCATTGTAGAGGAAGTGCGGCTTGATCTGCGCCTGCAGGAACGCGAGCTCGCTGCGGACCGCCTCGTCCATCGACTCCCGCATGGAGAGCAGCGTATGGACTCTCGCCTCCAATGTCCGCGAATCGAAAGGCTTGGAGATGAAGTCGTTGCCGCCCGCGCGGAAACACAGCTCGATGTCGTGCAGGGAGTCCTTTACCGTCGCGAACAGGATCGGCAGCTCCATCGCCGAGTGCCGCTCGCGGACGATCCGACACAGCTCGATGCCCGACATTTCCGGCATCATCACGTCAAGGATCATCAAGTCGATCCTTTCCGCTCGCTCCAGCTTCGTCATGGCGTCCGCGGCCGAGAGCGCGGTAAGCACGTTGTAGCGATCGCCGAGCAGGTTGCGCAGAATCCGCAGGTTGGCCGGCTCGTCGTCTACGGCGAGCACCGTCTGCGCCCGGCTCTGCTCTACGACGTCCAGGCTGGCCGGCCCGAAGCGCCCGACCAGCTCCGCGGTTGCCGCCGCTTCAAGCGCCGCGCCGTCCGAGGCCTGCGCCGGTTCGGCCGCGGGCAGCGTAAAAACCATCCTCGTACCGCTTCCCGGCGCCGACCGCTCTACCCGGATCGATCCGCCCATCCGTTCGATCAGCTGCCTGCTGATATAGAGGCCCAACCCCATACCGGTATAACCGTCGTGATCGGGCACCGTATCCATTTGCTCGAAGTAGCCGAAGATCGCTTCGTGATTTTCCGGCGGTATCCCTACCCCCGTGTCCTCGACCCATACCTTGGTCCCGATTCCGTCCGTCTCCGCGCCGATCTCGATTCGCCCCCGCCGGGTATGCTTGATCGCGTTGTGGATCAGATTGTACAGCACCTGCCTGACACGGTTCTCGTCGGCTTGCACGTAAGTGCCTTGGGGGATCAGATTGTCCCATCTCACATCCTTCCCCGCCAATTCGTGCTCCAACACCTGATAAGCGGTGCGGGCTGCGACGTGCAGGTCGAGCACCGAATCCTGCAGGCGGAAATCGCCGTGCTTCAGCCGCACGACGTCAACCAGATCGTTCACGAGACTGGACAGCTTGGTCGATGTGTCCTGAATGAGCGACAGCTCCAGCCGCTGCCGGTCCGTGAGCGCTCCGGCTCTTCCTTCGAGCAAAAAGGTCGTCATATTCTGAATGCCGTGCAGCGGAGTTTTCAACTCGTGCGAAGTTTGGGCAAGGAACTCGTCCTTAAGCTTGTCCCTCTGAAGGAGCTGCTCCGTTAATTGCTCGGTGCGTCCGGTCGCATGGGCGAGCCGCAGCGCAAGCAGCGCGTTCATAAACGAGATGACCGAGAGAAAAGCGATTCTGCGCGCCAGATCCGTCTCCAGCAGGCTGAGAGAATAGAGCAATCCGGCAACCTCGATCATGACGATGGAGAGGATCATGCCCGCGAGCAGCGCGGTTTCCCGACGGTCCAGCGAACCGTCTTCCCGGAACAAATTCCGGATCGTTCGATAGAGGAAGTAGACGACGAGCAGCAGGACATAGGTCCACGGCCAGTTGCCCGCTTGGGAGAAGACGGCTTCGGGCAAGACGATCGCCGCCGCGATGACCGCCAGCAGAGGGGCCGAAGCGGCCGCGAGCTGCCTGCGCGGCAGGAGCCCGCGATCGAGCGAATGGAGGAACAAGCCCAGAACGATGATGTTGCCGAAGCCGCCGACGTTATAAATCTTTTTCGACGCCTCGTAAGACAGATCGGGAAGCAATTGGAGAAGCAGCTTGTCCCCGGACATGACGACGAGCGCCAGCATCGTCAGAAAGTAAAGCGCGCTGAAGAGATAAGCTTTATCCTGCGGGCGGAATACGTACAGGCACAGGTGATAGCCGGCAAACAGCAGCAAAATGAAAAGGCCCGAAAACTCCACCGCGAAATGGATGTGGTCCTGGAGCAGCATGTCCTCTTGAAGCCCGAGCTGTATCCCCTCGAAGCCGCCCTTGCTCGCATACTCGTCGTTGGCGACCTGAAGGAGCAAGTCCAACTGCGCCCCGGGGGCAACGAACGTCGTATACGGCACATTAAGCGCCTCGTATTCGTCCGGGTTCGCCGACGGAACGCCCTTGGTCCCGACCAACGCCCCGTTCGCGTAAAGCCGATGGGCCCGGTTTACATTGGAAACCTTGAGGCCGTACCCGCCCTCCGAACCGTTGAGAAGCACCTTTAACCTATAAGTAGCATAGGGCGCTCCGCTGGCCGGGTCCGGCGCCGCGCCTCCGAACCAGGCGTTGGGAACGCGAGCCATGGCGCCGGGCTGCGGAGCCGCTTCGGCCTCCGCCGGAGTCAACAGCCGATCCGCATAATAAGCCCATTCGCCGTCCAGGTTCACTAACCCGTTTTTACGCATATCCCATTCGCTCAGATCGAGCACTCCGTTCTTCGCCAACGGAGTTGCCCGGTCCGGCACCGTGAACTGGTACATCCAAGTCAGCAGCGCAAAAGAGAGAAGCGGGATGGCCGTCAATCCGAGCGTCATCCACAGCCATTTTTTTTGCGTTCGCGCATTCTCGCGTTTCAGCGTCATCCCGCCTTGTTAGCCGTTTAGATTTGCCCATTCTAAGCGATTGCACTCTCAAAATACCCTCAAAGATCATTATGGCAGGTTTGGGAGCGGTTTGGGAGTAGGAGATGCTATCGTTCGACAATAGACGGGCTTAAGTCCGGAACGAAGAAACGAGGAGAGAAACGGAGATGAAAAGGAACAAGAAATTTCGTTGGCTGTTGGCGGGGCTGGCGCTTGCGCTGCTGCTTCAGCCGCTGGCGGGAGCCGGGCCGGGCCTGCGGCAGGCGAAGGCGGCAGACGTTCGCGCGTGGCAGAACATCGGAGAACCGCTGTCCCATTATCCGATAAGCGGCTACCGACTGGCCGTCCAAGGAACCGATCCGTATTTGGCCCATATTGGAGCGGGCCAAGGTTTGTACGTACAAACCTACGAGAACGGGAACTGGCGGAGAGATAGCTTGAACGAGCGCGCGCTGGAGCAGGTGACGGCATTCGAGCTATTCATGACGGATGAGGGCAAGCCATACGTCGCCTATTCGAGCTCCGGGGACGGATACCGGGTTGCGGTCGCGTCGCCGAACGAGGCGGGAGAGTGGGATCGGCTCGGCGGTTCGATCGCCGGCTCCGCTTCGAGAGAACGGCCGGGAGCGGCGGTCGATTCGCAGGGCGGCGTATATGTGATCTACAAGGATGAAAACAACGGCAATGCGGCAACTGTCCATAAACTGGACAACGGCGATTGGGGGGCGTCCGAGATCGTGCTGGGACAATCGCACCGGCCTGCGATTGCCGTCGATGCTTCCGACCGGCCGATTATGGCAGCCGGCGATAACGGAAGTCCCTTCTATGAGCCCGTCGTCAAAGCGAGGGAGGCGGACGGACAATGGAGCAACATGAACCTGGCCGAGCTTCAATCCGGACACGAGTACACGCTGAAGACGACGCCCTCCGGCGAGATGTACCTGCATTTCATATACGGAAACAGCACGAACAATCAAAACAAGATTTGGAGATGGACCGCAAGCGACGGTTGGAGCCCGATTGGAAACTTCCCGGGGTACTACGGGGCAATGGACATTGATCCGACGGACAACCGTCCCGTCGTGGTTTACCGAAGCACGTACGACGTAGGAGGAACCCTTCATATCGTCAAGTGGGACGGAACGGCTTGGAACGCCGTGGGCGAGCCCGGACTGCAGGATTATTCCTGGTATATCCCGACGTCGGTGGCCGTCGGCGAAGACGGCACTCCGTACATCGCCTATATAAACAACGAGAACAAGCTGCGCGTCGTCGGCTATCTGGAGGGCGGGGCTTCGCCTGCGCTGATCGGCGCGTATCCGGCGAACGGGGCGACGGAGGTCGCCGCGGACGCCGTGCTCAAGCTGACATTCAGCGAACCGGTATGGGGCATCGGGGGCAAACAAATCAACATTTGCGATACGTCCGATGATTGCGAGGAGATCGACGTGGGGGAGCCTCGGGTTAAGGTGCGAGAGACCGAAGTCGAGATCGAGCCGGACGGAAAATGGAAGGACGGCGCTACGCTAAGCGTGACCATTGAGGCCGGAGCTTTCGCCAGCATGGACCACAGCCGCGAGTTCGCGGGGTTGTCGGACGGCGGTTGGAGCTTCTCGGTGGAGGACCTTCCTCCGGCGGCGATCGAGTGGGCTCCATCCGGTCCCGATCAGAGCGGTACGCCGATCTACATGCTGCGGTTCGATCAGGAGACGGTGGCGGGAGTCGGCTTCATTGAATTGTACCGCGCATCGGACGATGAGTTGATCGATAGCGTAAGGGTAATAGAAGAAACGGTATCCGTAGTGGATGGAAAACTTGCGCTCACCGGCAACGTTTCGCTTCCGCCGGACGGGGCCGGCTACTACGTGCTGGTCACGCCGGGCGCGTTCAAGGACGCAGGCGGCACGGATTTCGCCGGAATCGCGGACAAGACGAAATGGACCTTCTCTACGATCAACGAGAATATGCCCCTGTTGATATCGACAGCTCCCGAACATCAATCCGCCGGCTCTGTCGTATCCTCGCTCGAAATGACGTTCAACAAGGAGATAGGGGCCGTCGAGGGCAAACGGGTTAAGCTGTATCAGGCGGGCGAGCCCGATCCCTATGACATCGACGCCTCGGAATGGGTCGTTGACGGCGCGACGGCAAGTCTGCAATTACCGCGTAATCTTCCCGCCGGACAAAGCTTCTACGTCACGGTGGAGAACGGCGCGTTCGAGGATCTGGACGGCAATCCGTTCGCGGGCATCGCGGACGATCGGGGCTGGACGTTCACGACGGCGGCTGCTGCCGTTCCCCAGCCTCCGACGAACGTCGCGGCAACGGCGGGCGACGGTCGGGCAACGGTGACGTTCGACAAGCCTGATTATGACGGAGGCGAGCCGATTGAAAAATACAAGGTAACGGCATGGTCCGGCGGCTTGGTGGCGGCCACGGCCGACAGCGACGGTCGGGAGACAAGCGTGATTGTGCGCGACCTTGCGAACGGCACGGCATACCGTTTCTCCGCCAGCGCTTATAATGCCAACGGCTGGTCCGGTGAATCGGAGCTGACGGATCCGGTCGTTCCGGCTGGCGTGCCGGGACTGCCTGGCCAGGTTGCCGCCGCGCCGGGGAACGAGAGCGCGACGGTTGCCTTCGAGGCGCCGGAGAGCGATGGGGGAACGTCGGTAACGACGTACCGGGTGCGCTGGCAGAAGGGCGCCGACGCCCCGAGCTTCCGGAACGTCCCGGCCAACGAAACCTCGGTGACGATCGGCGATTTGACGAAGGGCGCGTCCTATACGTTCTCCGTGGCGGCCGGCAATGCCGCGGGCTTGTCCGGCTTCGCCGACGCCGCGTCTGCGGTCGTGCCTTACGGACCGCCCGACGCGCCCGGCACCGTCTCGGCGACGGGGGGCGACGGCAAGGCCTACGTCAGCTTCGGGCCGGCGAGTCTGTACGGAGCGGAGAACGTCGGCTACGAGGTCACCGCTTGGGACGGAACCTCGCGGGCTGGAACAGTGAGCGGGAATTCGAGTCCGATCGAATTTCCCGGCCTGACCAACGGCCGCGCTTATACCTTTACGGTGAAGACGACGACGGAATACGGAGAGTCGGCGGCCTCCCCGCCTTCGAATGCGGCGACCCCGGCCAAAGCATCGTCAGGCAACGGTAGCGGAGGCGGAGGCGGAGGGTCGCCCAGCGGCCGCGTCATCCTTATCGACGTGAGCTCCGACGGTATCCCGCTCGGTCAGTTGGGCGTCGAGCAGCGGAAGGATGCCGAAGATCGGCTCGTTCAATCGCTTACGATTACGGAACGGTTTGTCGCGGATGCGGCCCCGAAGCTGGCTCAAGCGGGGGCCAAGCTTCTGACGATTCGGCTCGAGGACTCCGGGAGCCCTCCCGATCTGCGTTCCATTACGCTGATGGACAAAGCGGCGGCCAAGCTGGCCGAGCTGGGCATCACGCTCGATATACGCACGCCGGAGGCTGGCATCGCCGTTCCGCCGTCTTCGCTGAGCGGACTAACCGAACCGGCCGAGTGGATCCTGGAACCGATTCGGAGCGAAGGCGACATCGGAAGGCTTGCGGCAAGGGCGCGCTCCAACCCGGCTGTCGCCGAAAAGGCTGGCGGAGGCGCTCTGGCCATCCGCGGATTGCCCGTCGATATCGAGACCAATCTCCAAGGGAGGGAGGCCGAGCTGACGCTGCCGCTCTCCGGGGCCGGTACGGGCTCCGGACTGCCCGACGACGCGGGGATTTATATCGAGCACAGCGACGGCGGCACCGAATTGCTTCGGGGACGATCGGCACGGCATGGAGAACGACCGGCCATTGCCTTTACTGTCGATTCGTTCAGCACGTTCGCCGTCGTGGAAATTTCCGGTTGGACCGCTTTTGCGAAGGAAGGGCCTCATGATAACGGGGCCGCTTATATTGGCGGTTATCCGGACGGCTTGTTCCGACCCGGCAAGGGCGTAACCAGAGCCGAGATGGCGGTTATTCTGACCAAGCTGCTGAATGACAAGGCCAACGGGAAGACGTCTGGCGGAAAAGGCAGCTTCAAGGATGTTCCGGCCGCGTATTGGGCAAGCACAGGCATCGCGACGGCTTCCCGAAGCGGGTGGATGAAGGGCTACCCGGACGGCAGCTTCCGTCCCGACAAGATCATGACAAGGGCGGAGATGGCGGCTCTGCTGAGCGCGATCGGTACTCGGAGAGACGGTTCCGGAAATTCGGCCTCATTCTCGGACATTGCGAATCACTGGGCCGAAGCGGAGATCCGGAGAGCGCAGTCCGACGGATATTTGAACGGCTACGCCGACGGCACCTTCCGTCCGGACCGAATCCTGACGCGCGCGGAAGCGGTCGTCATTCTGAATAAGCTGCTGGGCCGCGTGCCGGAGCAGCCCGAGCAGCCCCGATTCGCGGACGTTCCGGCGTCGCACTGGGCTTACGGCGCGATCCAGGCTGCCTCGCGGACCGAGTAACAAAGTACGGCATAAGATCTTCGCCTTCCGTTCATGCGGGGGGGTGAAGATCTTTTATTTTGCCTTGTACGCGGGGGCGATAAACGAAATCTGGTGAGCATCAAGCTGCCCAGGAGCCCGAAAACGAAGGAAATAATCGATATTTTCGAGAATCACGCTGCCCGGGAGCCCCAAAACGAGATTGCTGATCGATTCTTTCGAAATTCGCGCTGGCACAATTTGGGCCCCCGAGAGGCACGAAGCCTTTGTACATACGCCATTGGGGTCTTGCCCGCGTTATGTTAAGATAGAAGCAGGATTAGCTTCCGAGAAGCGGGAGGCGGTGGCGTATGCCGGGCAAAATTTTGGTCGTCGACGATGAACGGCCGATTGCGGATATTTTAAAGTTTAATCTGGAGAAGGAAGGCTACGAGGTCGTCTGCGCCTTCGACGGAGAAGCGGCGGTTCGGCTGGCGTTCGAGGAAGAGCCGGATTTGATTCTGCTCGACCTGATGCTGCCGATCAAGGACGGCATGGATGTGTGCCGGGAAGTGCGGACGCGGTCGTCCACGCCGATCATCATGCTGACGGCCAAGGACAACGAGATCGACAAGGTGCTCGGACTGGAGCTCGGTGCCGACGATTACGTGACGAAGCCGTTCGGAACGCGCGAGCTGCTCGCCCGGGTGAAGGCCCACCTGCGCAGACAACGCAAGGTAGAGGCTCCCCGTTCGGACGAGGAAGCCCAACAGGAAGCCGAACGTCAGGGCATCAAGCTGTTCAATTTGTTTATCGATACGGATATGTACGTGGTGTACAAGAACAATCAGCCTCTCGATCTGACCCACCGGGAATTCGAACTCGTTCATTACTTGGCGAAAAACAGCGGCAAGGTCATGACGCGGGAGCATTTGCTTCAAGCGGTATGGGGCTTTGAATATTTCGGCGACGTGCGTACGGTGGACGTGACGATTCGCCGTCTGCGGGAGAAGCTCGAGGACGATCCGAGCCGTCCGGAGATCATCCTGACCCGGCGCGGCCTGGGTTACTTGGTGAGGAATCCGAAGACGGCGGGCGGTTATTACGGATGAAAGGCGTTCGTCTGTTCCGCAGCATTCAGGTCAAGCTGATTATGATGGTGCTGCTGCTCATCCTGATCGCCGTTCAACTGATCGGGGTGTACTTCATCAGCACGATGAAAACCTCGCTGACCAATTCCTTCTCGAGCAACCTTAACGATCAAGCGAACCTGCTCACGACGGTTCTCTCCACCTCGAACCCGAACAGCGAAGTAAACTTGCAGTCGGGGGCGGAGGAGACGCTCAGCGCGCTGGTCAACAACGTCTTCACGAACAGCGGGGCCGAAGTGCAGGTGCTGGACGCCGGCGGCAAGGTGCTGGCGACTTCCGGCAATCAGCAGTCGTATATCGGGCGGAAAAATACGTCCCTGCTCGTCAGCCGGGCGCTTCAGGGCGTTCGGGACAACGAGGAGGAGATCATCGACGAAAACAACGTCCGCAACAAGGTTATCGCCAAGCCGATTTTCAGCGGGGACAAAATCGTCGGAGCGATCTACATCGTCGCGTCGATGAACGATCTGTACCAGACGATGGAGAACATCAACCGCATCTTCGTCTCCGCGACGCTGATCGCGCTCGGGCTGACGGCGGTGCTCGGGGTGCTGCTCGCGGGCACGATCACTTCCCCGATCAAGGCGCTGACCCGCCAGGCCGGCGCGGTCGCGGAAGGGCGATTCGACGAGCGGGTGCCGGTATTCGGCAGAGACGAGATCGGCCAGCTCAGCGTCGCCTTTAACGAGATGACCGATCGGCTGAGCGACGCGCTGGCGGTGAACGAGGAGGAGAAGGAGAAGCTGGCTTCGATTCTCTCCAATATGAGCGACGGCGTGCTGGCCACCGACGAGGTGGGCAGCGTCATCGTGACCAATCGCCGATCGAGGGCGATGCTGGGTCTGGAAGCGAAGGGCGGACTGACGCTGTCCGAGGCGCTCGGCATCGGCAAGGAGCCGATCGCGGAGACGCTTCAGGGCAAGGAATCCTCGACGCTGCTGCATCGCGAGACGGACGACGGGACGGAGAATCAGATCTACCGGGTGACGCTGACGCCGATCCGCCGCCGGGACAGAGGCGTGGCCGGAGCGATCGCGGTGCTGCAGGACGTTACCGAA
Source organism: Bacillota bacterium (assembly GCA_023418755.1). Taxonomy (GTDB): domain Bacteria; phylum Bacillota; class Bacilli; order Paenibacillales; family Paenibacillaceae; genus Cohnella. Next base: position 22,780 of record JAEZZE010000242.1, read on the forward strand.
TCGGAGAATCTGGAGCAGTCGAGGCGGGAATTCGTCGCGAACGTCTCCCACGAGCTGAGAACGCCGCTAACGACCATCAAGAGCTACGCGGAGGCGCTGGGCGACGGCGCTTTGGACGAGCCTCCGCTGGCCGACCGGTTCGTCGGCGTCATTCGCAGCGAGACGGAACGGATGATCCGGCTCGTGACCGATCTGCTGCATCTGTCCCGGTTCGATTCCCGGCGCAATCAGCTGCTTCGCCAAAACATCGACTTGCTCGAGATGCTGGAGGAGGTCGTCGACCGGTTCTCGTTCCAACTCAGGCAGAAGGCCATTACCGTCTCGGTGAAGGTCGAGGAGACGCGGAAGACGGCCTGGCTGGATCGCGACGGGATCGATCAGGTGCTGGACAACCTCGTCTCGAACGCGATCAAGTATACGCTCGACGGCGGCTCGATCGACATTACGGCCAGCACGAACGAAGCCGGGCAGCTGGCGATCGCGATCAAAGATACCGGAATCGGCATTCCGAAGAAGGATCTTCCCCGCATCTTCGAACGGTTCTACCGGGTCGACAAAGCCCGTTCCCGCAATATGGGCGGCACAGGACTCGGCCTGTCGATTGCCCGGGAAATCGTGCGCGCGCACGGCGGCCTGATGACGATCGATTCCGAGATGAACGTCGGAACCGTCGTGACGTTGCTGCTGCCGATCGTGCCGGAAGGAAGTGAGAGCGCATGATCGAGAAGGGCAAATCGGTGCTTCTGTTCCTGCTCGTCGTCATCAGCCTCTACCAAAGTTACTTGCTGGCTTACAGCAAGCCTTTCATGGAGGCGAAGGTGAAGACCGAGCTGAATTACGTGAAGACGGAACCCCTCGGGACGGATTTGCAGGTCAAGGATCTGATCTTTCCGGAAGAACTTGTCGTCCATCTGGGCGCGGACAAGCACACGGTATTCTACCCGAGCACCGTTCCTTATTACAATTTGATCTTGGATAAGCTGACGAGCCGCGAATTCAAGAGCTTGCAGCGCGATTCGGTGAACGCGGTCGATTGGGATCTGATCGCCCGGGAAAACCAGGGCGTCGAGCTGCGGTTCGGGCGGGCGATTCCGTTCGAATTGCTGCAGCGGGTGTTCAAGATCGACGGGGACTTCCTGTTCTCCCGGGATTCGATCGACCGGATCTGGATTTATACGAGCAAGCTCCGGGACGAAGTCAGGACTTACTTCTTCAGCTCGGACGGGCGCAACGTGTACGAGGCGCAGAGAGCGGATTTGACCGTGGGCGACGTGGAAGGCTACGTCGGCTTCGGACAATATTGGGATCCGTACGTCGTCTACGGGGAAGATCTCTATATCCCGGAGAGGCCGATTACCCGCATGCTGGCCATGGAAGTGTCGTACGACCGGTATACCGCGGAACAGATGCAGGACAATCTATTCTTCGATGCGAGCAGCGTGCGGGCGATTCCGAGCGGAACGTTCTACAACGACGCCAAACGGGCGATGAAGATCGAGCAGGGGGGAACCTGGCTGTCCTATACGGACCCGGTCGCCCCGACCGAGGGCGCCGACGAGCTCGTCGAGAACGTCGTCGCCGCGGTCGGCTTCGTCAATCAACACGGCGGATGGAACACGAGGCACGCCCTGGTCCAGGGGACGGACACGGTGAAAGAGAACGCGAACATCCGCTTCCAGCAGTATTATCGGGATATCCCGGTCGTATCGGGCGCGACGATGAATTTCGGCTATATCCAGATGACGCTGCAGCGTGGACTCGTCACCTCTTACGCCCGTTCGTTGGTGCTGCTCGACCAGGAAGTGTCGAACAAGAAAATCCGCAGGCTGCCCGCGGGCAGCGAGCTGCGTACGCTCCTGACGCACGCGGAATCAAACGGAGGGAAGATCGAGGCGCTGTTCCCGGCCCTACGTCCGGAGATGAAGGAGGACAAAATCGTCCTCGTTCCGGTATGGGCGATCCGGCTGACGGGCGGAGAAGTGAAGATCGCGGCCGACTCGGCCGCGATCGAGGGAGCCGCGAAATAAAGGCGCGAGAGACGAGGAAGGAGGAACGGGATGGACTGGAGACGGGCCAAGAGCGTGCTGATCGTTTCTTTTCTGGTGCTGAATATCGTGCTGGGCTATCAGCTGTGGGTCGATTGGCGAGAACGGTTGAATACGGCGGTGAACTGGACCTCCCTTCCTCCGGAGACGATCCAGTTCATGCGGGAGAACAACATTCAAGTGGACGATAACGCCAAAATTCCGACGGAGACTCCGAATATGCGCGAGATCGGCTATACGTTCAAGCAACGCGCGGATCATGGGGCTGCCGGGAGGAAGGAAATCGTCTCTCCCCCGGAGACGCGGATCGTATTCGGCGAGGAGCTGCCGAAGGTGCTGGGCGGCATCGTCCCGGAGCTCGACAAATACGCGCTGGACCAGCCCGGAAGCCGGGAGGGCGCATACTTCGTCTTTAACCGGATGGAAGGCGGCTGGCCGATGTTCGACATTCACCTGAATTTGTTCTACAGCGAGCAGAGAATCCGCGCGTTCTCGCAGGATCTGATCGAGGTCAAGCCGCTTGCGGGGGCCAAAGATCAGCAGGTGCTTCCGGCGGCCAAGGCGCTGGCCAAGGTCATTGAGAGAAACCTGCCGTCGGGATCGGTGATCAAGGAAATACGGCTCGGCTATCACGGGGAAATTTTCGACGAGCTGGAGGAGCAGGTTTCGACGCCTTCCTGGAGGGTTTTGCTGGAAAATGGCGAAGAGGTGTATTACGTGAACGCGATCAGCGCCGAGGTGACGGTGGAGAAGAGCAACGAGCCCGCCAATCCGTAGACGCGCGAACCGAGGAGAAACGGCTTCAAGCCTGGGAGAGGAACAGAAAGCGATTATGGGACTTCGATTCACGGTGCTGGCCAGCGGGTCGACAGGCAACGCGACCGTCGTGTCCACGGACGCGGCGAGCGTGTTGGTCGACGTCGGGCTGAGCGGCAAGAAAATAGAAGAGCTGATGAAAGAAAGGGATTTTTCCGGACAGGAGCTTGACGCGATCTTCGTGACGCACGAGCATTCCGACCATATCAAAGGGTTGGGCGCTTTCGCCCGCAAGCATCGACTGCCGATCTACGCCAACGAGAAGACGTGGGGAGCGATGCGGAAGTCGGTGGGCGACATTCCCGATGAGAACCGGAGAATCCTCCCGACCGACAGCGTGATGGAGATCGCCGATCTGAGGATCGAATCGTACGCCATCTCCCACGATGCGGCCGAGCCGGTCGGCTATTGCTTCCAGGCGGGGGGAGCCAAGCTGAGCCTGGCGACGGATCTCGGCTACGTTAGCGATAAGGTGAGGAAGCAGCTGCAGCATTCGGACGTCATGGTGCTCGAATCCAACCATGACGTCGACATGCTTCGGATGGGCCGGTATCCGTGGAATACGAAGCGACGCATTCTGGGCGACATGGGCCACCTCTCCAACGAGGCGGCCGGGGAGGCGCTGTGCAGCTTGCTGAACGGGAGGCTGAAGAGGGTCTATCTCGCGCATCTCAGCCAAGAGCACAACTTGATGGATTTAGCCAAACTGACGGTGAATACAGTATTAGAGAACAACGGATATTTCTATCATAAGCACGAATTCGCGCTTTGCGATACTTACTACGACCGGCCGACGCCGTGGGATATCGTAGGATGAGAACCAAATGACAAAAATTATAATAGAAGCTGCCGGTTCAGCTCGGTCTCCATCTCGGACGCTTTCTGCCGAATTTCTTCCGGAGTCAGGACGCCTTTGTCGACCAGAAGCTCGATCAGCGTGCTGAGGGCAAGGAGCTGCTTGTAATTGTCGTGCTTCATCTCGGATACTTGGGAAGCCAGGTCGAGGAACCGCCAGCCGAAATCGGCAGTTTTCATTGGATATCCTTCCTTTCTTTACATGCGGGAGATGAGGGAAAATCACTTGCTTGTCCCTATGGATTCTATTACTATTCTAGTCAAAACCGTAAAAAACATTCCTATGAAATCGGATTTGGCCGGATAAGACGAGCCGCGATTAGCTAGAATAGATAAGAGGAAGTTCGCAGCGGAGAGAGGGAGCGGACAGCTCCCCGAGAGAAGGACGGTGCAGGGCCATGAGTTTGTTCGATGATGATTTCTTTTCTACGCGGGTGAAGCGGCGCTCGCGTTACCGGCCGGTCTCCGGATCGAGAACGTCCAGGTTCCGTCCGGGGTCGACGCTGCGAATCGCTCTGATCTCTTCGCTGACCAGCTCGGTCTTCGTCGCCGTTCTCTTCTTGGCGCTGGGCGGCGGCGGAGGGAATTCCAAACCCGAGGCAAGACCGGCAATCGTCGAAGGACAGGCTTATATCGAGACGTCCGAGAGAATTATCTCGGCCTCCGAGAAGGTTCGGCCGACCGTCGTCAGCATCATCAATTTGACGAACCAGGCGCTGGAGCTGCAGGAAGCGGGAGATTTCGAAGAGGGCGAGCTGCCGTATAATACGAGCATGGGATCGGGCGTTATCTATCAGAAGAAGGACGGCAAAGCCTATATCATCACGAACGCGCACGTCATTCAGGATGCCGGAGAGATTCAGGCGGTGCTGGTAAACGGGGAGCGGAAAAAGGCCAAAATCGTCGGGCAGGACGTCATTACCGATCTGGCGCTGCTGGAAGTGAGCGGAGAAGGAATCGACTCGGTCGTGGAGCTGGGCCATTCGGAGAAGCTTCGCGTCGGCGAGATGGTCATCGCGATCGGCAATCCGCTTGGCTTCGGGGATTCGCTGACGCAGGGCATCGTCTCCTCGACGAAGCGGATTATCCCCGTGTCGATCAACCAGGACGGCAACTACGATTGGGAGCAGGAGGTCATCCAGACCGACGCCGCGATCAATCAGGGCAACAGCGGCGGGGCGTTGGTCGACTTGAACGGCAAGCTGGTCGGGATCAACAGCATGAAAGTGGCGGAGAGAGGGGTCGAGGGGATCGGCTTCGCGATTCCGATCGATCAGGCGCTGCCCGTGTTGAACGCCTTGATGGAGAAGGGCAAAGTTTCGCGCCCTTACATGGGCGTCTATACGATAAATCTCGGCTTATACCTGGACAGTCTGGAAATGAGAGGTCTGGACGATCCCGTGGAGGAGTGGCCGGAAGACGCGGACGAATCGGAAGGCGAGGCGTTCGAGCCGGCCGAGCCGGTCGTTCCGGACGGAGTGACCAAGGGCGTGATCGTGCTGGAGTCGGTCGGACCTTCGCTGGAGGCGGGGCTCGCGTTCAACGATATTATCGTGGCGCTGGACGGCAAAGCGATCGGGAGTACGCTGGATCTTCGCAAATACTTATATAACGCCAAAAAAATCGGCGAATCGATCAAAGTAACCTATTATAGGGACGGAAAGAAACAGACGCTGGACGTGAAGCTTGCGGAGAAAGCGGAAGAGCAAGAATAGCGCCGACGCCAAGACGAAGCAGAAGATGCGAATTGAAAGGACTAACCGAATGTATTGCGTATGTCGCGAGCACGTGGAACTGGCGATCGATAAATTCGTGGACGAATACGAGGACGCGCCGGATCTGGTCAATCTCCAGACGACGGCGTTCTCGGCCTGGACCCCGCCCGAGCATTGCGAATGGTGCGGCAATCCGGCGGAAATTCTCGTCGTATAATATCGGCGCCGGCCAAGAAAATAAAGGCGTTCCCGCGCGTTGGGGAGCGTCTTTTTCGTGGTTGGGAAGGACCCGGAACGGATCAAGGAAAGAGCTGGGCGTATTTAACCGCAAATTACATTGATTTCCATAGGGGAAAAGGTACAATCAAATTAACTCGCGTCGTTTCGAACGTTGGAGCCGGACAGGAGAGGATGAGAGATTTGACTTACGTTATTTTCTTCGTATTCAACTGGATAGCGGCGTATTTCATTTATGATGAACCCTCTTATTGGAAACCGGTACTGCAGGCTGCAATTCTAACGATTTTGATCATGGTTATGGATTTTATTAAAAGCAAGAGACACAGAAAGCTGGATGAACGAAACTAGACCTCGCTCTCTAGGCCGTTCCGCGGCCGTGCCGTACGGGAGCCGGTTGATTACAGGCGAGATCTGCGAATCGCCCGATTGATCACTTCGGACAGCACGAGTCCCATCGCGATCGCGCCGGAGATCATGAACGCTTGCATTCCCAGCCGCATCGCGGTATCGAATTCGTTCTCCACCGCGCTGCGCATCGCGTTGTAGGCCAATCCTCCGGGAACGAGCGGGATGATGCCCGACACGTTGAACACGATGATCGGCATACGGTACAGCTTGGCCATGATCTGGCTGAACACGGCCACGCATCCCGCCGCGATCAAGGTGGCGATCGTGACGTTGACCGCCTGCTGCGTCAGCACGACGTACAGCGCCCAGCCGAGCATGCCGACGATGCCGCATTGGACGAGCGAGCGCTTCGGCACGTTAAAGATCAGCCCGAACGCGGCGGAGGCGACGAAGCTCGTCGCCAGCTGTTCAAGAATAGTCATAGGCGAGGCGCCTCCTCCTTAGCTCCATGCGGACAACACGACCGCGATGCCCGCTCCGATCGCCGAAGCCGTCAGCAGCGCATCGGCTCCCTTCGACAGCCCCGACACGAGGTGGCCGGCCATCAGGTCTCGTACGGCGTTCGTAATGAGCAGCCCGGGCACGAGCGGCATGACCGAGCCGATAATCATCAGATCCTGTTCCTGGCCGAAGCCCGTGCGGACGAACAGAAGCGACAGGCCTCCGATGACCGTCGCGGATAGAAATTCGGCGAAAAACCGGATCGGCACGAAACGGTGCAGCGCCAGCAGCAAAGCGAATCCGATGCCCCCCGACAGCATGGCGGGAACGAAGTCGTTCCAGCCGCCCTTGAACATGATCAGGAAGCAGCCGCTGGCGATCGCGGCCGAGACGACCTGCAGCCAGCCCGTATAGACGACCCGCGCGGCCTCGATTTCTTTAAGCCGGGCGAACGCTTCTGCCGCGGACAGCTCGCCGAGACTCAGCCGCCGGGAGACGTCGTTCACCAGGGCGACCTTGCTTAGGTCGGTCGACCGGTCCGAAATCCGCGCGAACCGCGTAACGGGGTTTGCTCCGCCGATGGCGAAGAAGATCCCCGTAGGCGTCACGTAGCTTTGCGAATCGGGAAACCCGGTCGCCGCGGCGATCCGGATCATCGTATCCTCGACCCGGTGCGTCTCCCCGCCGCTTTGCAAAATGATTTTACCGGCCAGCAAACACAGCTCCGAGGCGGCATGTTCATGAGAATCCGGATGCATCGTCACAGTCTGCTCTCTCCCGCTCTTAATCTACCTCTATTATAGCCGGAATGAGCGAGAGTCCAACCCCGTTCGGATCATCGCTCCAATAGAACGATTTCTTTCGCGACCAAGTCCGTCGTTCGGCTGGAAGGTTTTTCGTCGATTTTTCTCGGCTTGGTCATCACGATCCTCAACAGGGCGGGACTCTTGAGATCACGCGCGGCGAATTCGCCGCCGTTCTCGTCGGTTAACCGGGTTTCCTCCGTAAGCTGGACGTAGCACGGATAGCCCACGGCATCGACGTTGCGCTTGCCCCGGTTGACTTCGTCCGAACAATTCACGACCAGACGCCCGTCTTCGATCGCTTCGAATCGGGCTTCGAACGACCGTGTCGCGCTGCATCCGGCCAACAGCAGAGAGGCGACGGCGATCGCCAGGATGATGCGGAGCATAACGGATCACCTCCATGTTTGTATAGACTGAAGAGACAAGCGGAAGGTTGCGCAAGGTCCACCGGCATCGCTCATGGCCAAGAGTAAAAAAATTGAAATTATTTTTCAAAAGGCCGTTGACAGCGTTCGGGGCGCGATGGTAAAGTGACACATATACTTTGAATGAACGGAAAGGGGGTTGCGGAAATGAGTAACTTTTACTTTGAAGGCACGGTCGCCGATCTGGGCGGAGCCGGTGTTGTTCATTTCCGTAACCTTCTCGCGGACGACCGCTGAAGTCTGAAGAACGACGGATTCTTCTGATCTTTAGCGGCGAGGGCGCATGGTTACGCGACGTAATCGTGCGCCTTTTTTATCGCCTTCGGAGCAGTTGCGGCAGTCTTGGACAGTCGGCATAGGCTCCGTCGGCGGCGGGGGGAGACCACCTTCCCGAGGGGCGTATCGCTTGCGGCGATAGGCCTTTTTTGTTCTTCATGCAGAAGGGTGTGAAAGCATAGATGTTTAGCGTGTTGAAGAAGTTAAGCTGGTTTTTCAAATTGCATTGGAGGAGATACGCGATCGCGCTCGCGCTGCTCGCGATCGTCGGCATCATCGACGTTCTTCCTCCCCGGCTGATCGGGATCGCCATTGACGGCATTTACGACGGGTCGATGTCCGCGACGGGGCTCGCGCAGCTGCTCCTGTTCTGGATCGGATTGACGGTCGCGAGCTATCTGCTCAGCTACGTCTGGTTCGTCAAGCTGTTCGGCAGCTCGTTCGTGCTGGAGAGGACGATGCGCTCCCGGCTGATGCGGCACTTGCTGAAAATGAGCCCCACGTTCTACGAGCGCAACCGCACGGGGGACTTGATGGCCCGGGCGACGAACGACCTCGGGGCGGTGTCGGTGACGGCCGGCTTCGGCATCATGACGCTGATCGATTCGACGCTGTTCATGCTGACCGTGCTCGTCATGATGGCCGGTCTGATCAGCTGGAAGCTGACGCTGGCCGCGCTGCTGCCGCTGCCGATCATGGCGCTGCTCATGCAGCACTTCGGCGGGAAGATCCACGACCGCTTCATGAAGGCCCAGGACGCCTTCGGCAGCTTGAACGACCAGGTGCTCGAGTCGGTGTCCGGCGTGCGGGTCGTCCGGGCGTTCGTGCAGGAGCAGGCGGACCGCAAACGGTTCAGCGATTCCACGGACAACGTGTTCGATAAAAATATCCGCGTCGCCAAGATCGACGCCCTGTTCGAGCCGACGGTGAAAATTCTGGTCGGATGCAGCTACCTGATCGGTCTGTGCTACGGAGCAGTACTCGTATTCCGGGGAGAAATCACGCTCGGCGAGATGGTCTCGTTCAATATGTTCCTCGGCATGCTGATCTGGCCGATGTTCGCCATCGGCGAGCTGATCAATATCATGCAGCGGGGCAACGCTTCCCTCGACCGGATCAACGAGACGCTGGGGTCGAAGCCGGACGTGACCGAGACGGAAGATCCGGTCGCGGTAGAGGTGCCGGAGACGATCGCGTTCGATCGCGTGACGTTCCGTTACCCCTCCTCATCGATCGACAATCTGGTCGACGTCTCGCTTACGCTTCGCCGGGGTCAGACGCTCGGCATCGTCGGGCGGACCGGCAGCGGGAAGACGACGCTGCTGAAGCAGCTGCTTCGCGAGTATCCGATGGGCGAGGGACGGCTGACGCTCGGAGGCGCCCCGATCGATGAAATCGAGCTGGATCTTCTGCGCGGTTGGATCGGCTACGTCCCTCAGCAGCCGATTCTGTTCAGCAAGTCGATCCGGGAGAACATCTGGTTCGGCACGACGGATGAAGCGGGAGACGAGGAGCGGCTCAATCGGGCGCTGGAGCTGGCTTCCTTCCGCAAGGACGTGGCCTTCCTGCCGGAAGGGCTGGAGACGCTCGTCGGCGAGAAGGGCGTCGCGCTGTCCGGCGGGCAGAAGCAGCGGGTCAGCATCGCGCGGGCGGTTATCGCGGACCCGGAGATCCTCATCCTCGACGACTCGTTGTCGGCGGTCGACGCCAAGACGGAGACGGAGATTCTGGAAGGAATCCGCACCGAACGCGCGGGCAAGACGACGATCATTACGACGCACCGGCTATCCGCGGTACAGCATGCGGACTGGATTGTCGTTCTCGACGAGGGCCGGATTTCCGAGGAGGGCACGCACGAGCAGCTGCTTAAGCTCGGAGGATGGTATAAGGAACAGTACGACCGGCAGCAGCTCGCCGCGATCGTGGAGAGTTGATCGCGCGGCCGCTCCGGAATATGGAACGAACGATAAAGAGAATAGAAACCGTAGATCAAGTTAACGAAGAAACGTGGGTGAACGAAACCAATGGGCAATACGGGCAAACGATTATTCCAATACGCTTGGGGATTCAAGAAGCCGATTCTGATCGCGCTCGTCCTCCTCTTGCTGGCGGTCGGGGTCGACCTGGTCGGTCCCTTCCTCGCCAAGCGGCTGATCGATACGAACATCATGGGCATCGAGAAGCCATGGTACGCGACGCAGGCGAACGGGAAGAACGCGGTCGAATACGGGGGAGTCTGGTATAAGCGGGAGGATCATTTCTCCTCCGGCGAGTCCAAGGGCCGCGAGGTCCGGGTGCTGCAGTCCGGACGGAGCTATTACTTCGTCGATGCGGCCGACGTTCCGGACACGGGCAAGCGGACGTTCGCGGCCGGCGGGCTGACCGTGACGGCCGAGGACGGCGCGACGCTGCATTATCCGGCGGCGCAGCTGTCGAAAGGCGAAGTCTACGAATTTTACCGTCCGGAATTCCGCGGCATCTTCCTGCTGGCGGTGAGCTACATCGGCCTGCTGCTCGTCGGCTCCGTACTCGTGTACTGGCAAAGGCTGCTGCTGCAGGTGACCGCGAACCGGATCGTCCGGAAAATGCGCAACGACGTCTTCCGGCACATTCAACGGCTGCCGGTGCAATTTTTCGACAACCTGCCCGCGGGCAAGGTCGTCTCCCGGGTCACGAACGACACGGAGGCGATCCGGGAGCTGTACGTATCGGTGCTGGCGAACTTCTTCTCGGGCATCATCAACATCGCCGCCATCCTTGGAGCTGTCTTCTTCCTGGACGTGAATCTGGGGTTGATCGCGCTGCCGTTCATCCCGATTCTGTACGTCTGGATCGTGATCTACCGCAAGTTCGCGGCCAAGTACAATCACGTCATCCGGTCGCGCCTGAGCGATATTAACGGCATGATCAACGAGTCGATCCAGGGGATGCCGATCATTCAGGCTTTCCGCAAGGAACAGGAGACGATGGGCGAGTTCCGCGAGATGAACGACGAGTACTTCAAGTACCAGAACAAGATGCTGTCGCTGAACGCCGTTACCTCGCACAATCTGGTCAACGTCTTCCGGAACGTCCTGTTCATCGCGGTCGTCTGGATGTTCGCGGGCGAATGGCTGGGAGCGGCCGTTACGGTCGGCGTGCTGTACGCGTTCATCGACTATATGAACCGGATGATGCAGCCGAT
>JAEZZE010000351.1 GCA_023418755.1 Bacillota bacterium
GATTCGGTCTATTGGCTTCAGGAGGTATTTCTGAAGGACTGGGAAATCGCGACCCGGGAGAAGCCGGACGATCCGTCGTATTTTCCCGAGCACGGCGTTCCGGCGGCGGAAGCGGTGCAGGTCGTGCCGGCCGGTCCGAACCGCAAGGGGGACGCGATTCACGATTCGGTGTTCGCGATGGCGAACGCCGCCAAGGAGCGCATATGGATGACGACGCCGTATTTCATTCCGAGCGCGAGCGTGGCGATGGCTCTGCGCGACGCCGCGGTCAGCGGCATGGACGTTCGGCTGATCATTCCTTACGTTCCGGATACGTGGCTCGTCCACTTGGCGACGCTGTCCTATGCGGAGGAGATGATGAGATCGGGCGTAAGGGTGTGGCAGTATAAAAAAGGATTCGTCCACGCCAAGACGCTGGTCGTCGACCGCTTTGCGGCGGTCGTAGGTTCGGCGAACATGGATCTGCGCAGCTTCTACAGCAACTTCGAGATTAACGCGCACCTGTTCGCCCCGGCTGCCATCGACAAGGTGGAACGGGATTTTCTTCAGGATTTGCAGGACAGCGAGGAGATCAATCTGCAGAAATTTCTAAAGCGTCCCCGATCCCAGAAGGTAAAGGAAGCGATGGCGCGGATCTTATCCCCGCTGCTGTAGCTATTTCTTGCCGAGCAGATGGTCGATGACCGGAGCGAGCGACTGCACGGGCGCCGCGGCAAGCGGATCTCCGCGCTCGCGAAGCCGCTGCGGCACGTTCAGCAGATGAAAGTCGGTCGGTTTGACGTCCCTGCGCACCTCGTCGCGCGTAAGAGGCGTCGAGAGCGTTGCCATCGGGCGCGCGCGCGGAGAGTAGGGAGCGGGCAGCGTTTTGCCGGCGTAATGCTGCAAGTAGTCGAGATAGATCATGGGGCCGCGATCCTTCTTCAACCGTTCCACGGTGAACAGCCGGGGATGGCGAGCCACGAGATATTCGGAGAGAAATTTGCCGAAGCGGCGCAGCGCGTCGAAATCCGGTCCGCGCTCGATCGGCATGACAACCTGCACGCCGGTCGCGCCGGACGTTTTGGCCACGGCGCTCAAGCCGAGCGAATCCAGCGCCTGCAGCACATGCTCCGTCGCCTCCATAAGCCGAGGCTCTTCGTCAAGCGAAGGATCGATGTCGAGCATCCACGTATTGGGCAGCGGATGATCGATCTCGTCGGAGGAGACGTGGAATTCGAGACTATACAGGCTTCCCATCCAGAGCAGCGTTCTCACCGAATCCAGAACGACATAGTTAATGCTGCCGTTCATGGCGGTTCGCACGTAATCGGGGATCGGCTCGGGGCAATTTTTCTGATAAAAGGATACGCCGCGTATGCCCTCCGGATAGCGGATCGTCGTCAAGTAGCGCCCTTTGGCGTACGGAAGCAGAAAAGGCGCCAGCTCCGCCAACAGCTGTACGTACTTCAGCTTCGTAATGCCCGCTTCCGGCCAGATCGTTTTGTCCGGATGGGAGAGAGAAAGCTCGTGCTCTCCCAGCTTCACGACCGTTCGAGTTTTGACCATGTTCGCAACATCCTCCTCCTCTGGCGAGTCGGGCGTCATTCCGGCCTCTGTTACGGCACCGCCCCTTCCTTCTTTCTCCCGCGCGTGCTGCGGGTTTTGGGCTTGCCGCGGTCGCCGCCGGCGTCGTCGGAGCCCGTCGGCTTGGCCGCCTCGAGGCTGGCCTGCAGCGCGGCCATCAGATCGATGACGTTCGTTCTCTCCACTTCCGGAGCGGTCACGATATCCGCGCCTTCGCCGGAAATTTTGCGTTGAATCGCGTCCTGCAGGGCAATGCGGTAATCGTCGGTATACTTCGTCGGTTCGAACGGCGTCGACAACTGCTCGATGAGCATCTTGGCCATCGTCAGCTCCTTATCGTTCACGTTCGCCTGTTGGGGCAAGTTCGGCACGAGCTGAAGCGAGCGAATTTCATCCGGATAATGCATCGTCTCCATGCAGATGCAGTTGTCGACGGGCCGGATGGCCGCAAGGCTGCTCTTGCTGCGGATCGCGATTTTGGCGATGCCGATTTTGCCCGATTGGCGCATCGCTTCCAGCAGCAGACTGTAAGCGCCCGATCCGGCTTGGTCGGGCGAAAGATAGTACGCCTTCTGGTAATACAGCGGATCGATTTCCGTAAGGTCGACGAAATCGAGAATTTGGATCGTCTTCGTATTGTCGGGCTTGATCGCGTCCAGTTCCTCCGGCTCGAATAGCACGAACCGGCCCTTCTCCTGCTCGTAGCCCCGGGCGATTTCCTCCCAAACGACTTCCTTCTCGCAGTGGGGGCAGGTGCGAACGTTGGCGATGGGCGTTCCGCATTCCTTGTGAATCATTCTCAGATGAATATCCTTGTCTTCGGTAGCGGTGAACATTTTGACGGGAACGTGGACCAGACCGAAGCTGATCGCGCCTTTCCAGACCGTATGCATGGCTGACGCTCCTTCTCTGTTAAGGTTTCTCGGCGCTGAAAACCGAAACGCGCGAACTCTTCCATTAAGTTGCCCATTCGCATGGAAAACAACCGGAGAGGGAATATTGGAAAGGATTGAAACCATATTCGAAAGGGAGATGCCGCGGTGGCTTCCGAAGACGATGAAAAGGCGCTTAAGGACTCGATTCTCGAAGGAAGGGACGAGTTCGACATGGACGTCGACCGGATGGTGAACGAAGGCTTGGGCGGCGGGCAGGTCACCCTTCATAACGGGTGGGTGCCGGACATCAAGGAAACGTTGGAGGATTGAGGATGGACGCGCAAAGAGCAAAGGAGATTTACGAATCGGCGGATAACGTCAAGGTCCGTCTGGATAGCGGCGAGCCGGTCTGGATCGAGCACGTGGACGTTCCGGGAGGCGTGGCGACCGTGCAGGTCGGCCAGAGCCCGACGGACGTGCGGACGGTCGGCGTGGAGAAGTTGGAGGAAGTCGTTCATTAGCAGTTCGGCCGCTTCGGCTGCTCGAAGCCGAAGCGGCCGAGGCCAAACGGGTTGCGGCAGCCGAAAGAGCCGGCGCTCTCCGGAAGCAGACCTGATCGGGCCGAAGCAGGGGAAGGAGAAACTCCGGCTCGAAGCCGGCGCAGCGGGGGGGCGTTGCGCTGGCTACGCTTATGCATCGCAATTTGGGGCTTACTTTTTGAAAGCGATTCATTCCCGTGTTACAATAAGTAGGTCTTCCCAATTTTTCCTGAGGAGTGATTGCGATGTACGACGTTGCCATTATCGGCGGAGGACCGGCGGGCGCCAGCGCCGCGATTTTTACCGCGAAGGCCGGCAAGAAAACGCTGGTGATCGATAGCGATCAGAGCGTAACGAAACGCGCATGGGTGGAAAATCATTACGGCGTCGACGGGATCACCGGTCCCGACCTCGTAGCCGTGGGTAAGAAGCAAGCTTCCAAATTCGGCGCCGAATTCGTATCGGGCAAAGCAACGAAGCTCGTTGCCGGCAACGGATCGGTTACGATCGAAGCGGACGGGCAGTCGTACGAGGCGACCCATGTCATTATCGCGACCGGAATGTTCGCGGACGTGGCGGAAGAGAGCGGCGTCGCGACCAAGCCGGGTACGGAGCCGCGCATCAAGACGATCGTCGATTGCGCGCCCGACGGCAGAACGAACCTGTCCAACGTATGGGCGGCCGGCACGATCGCCGGCGTGAGCATGCATACGATCATAACCGCGGGCGACGGCGCCAAAGTGGCGATCAACGTCGTCAGCGAGCTGAACGGCGAGCGCTATGTCGATCATGACGTTCTGAAGGCTTAAGACGGAAATAACGGCAGGGCTTGGCGTCTTCCTCCCGCAGGAAGGCCCCAAGCCCTTTTTTGCCTCGCTTCGTTTTATTTCCGTGATCGCCCGTGACAAAGCGTCTACGCCATCCGTCATGAGATCCTCTTCGCCGTCCGGTCGCGCGATCGTCTTCGCGGTTATTGCAGCAATCCCTTAATTTTCGCGTCCGGCTCCATTCCCAGATCGGCGCGCAGCATGTCTTCCAATTGCCGATACTGTTTGAGCGCGTCGTTTTTTCGGCCCAGCTCCAGGAAAATGCGGATCATCTCGCCATGAATGTCCTCGCGAATGGCGTCCAGCTTCAGAATCTCGCCATAGCCGTTCAGCGCCTGAAGAAGCTGGCCGCGCTGGCGATAATGCCGGGCCTGAAGCTCCAGCAGATCGGTATACTGCCGTTCAAGGCTAAGGGCGTACTCGCCGGCCCAGTCGTAAGCTTTGCCCCGCAGCAGAGGCCCGGCGTACAGCGCCTCGGCCCGCTTCAGCAACGGCGTATTCCGTTCCGGATCGCGTCTGATCTCCTTGAGCATTTGTTCGAACTCGTGCAGATCGCAGTAAAGCTCGTCCGTGTTGATCCGAATTTCGTTGCCCGTTACCGCGATTTCGCATCTGTGCCCGTGGCCGTTGATCGCCTTCCGAACGTAATACAGCGTGGAATTCAAGTTTTTCCACGCTTTGTCCGGCACGAGTCCGTTCCACAGCGTGTCGATGATGACTTCCCTGTGCACGCTTCGCTTGCAAACCAGGAAGGCGAATAACTCTTCGGTTTTCGGACTTCTCAGCTTTACGGCCTCTCTCGCGCCCTCGGCGGTCCGAAAACCTACGTTCTTCCCGTCGAACAGGTATACCTCCAACGCCGGCTTTGCCGCCGCGTTCGTCCGATTTCCCGTTCCGATCCTCTTCATCGTGACGTCCAGCCTCTCCGACGTGACGGGCTTCATAATGTAATCCAGGGCGTTCAGCTCGAACGCGCGAACCGCATAGGCGTCATATCCGGTGACAAACACGATTTTGATCGTTCCATGAGTGTCCGTCAGCAGCTTCGATAGCTGCATACCGTTGACGTCGGGCATGGAAATGTCCAGAAAAGCGACGTCTATCGGGTGCGCTTTGGCATATTCGTAAGCTTCCAGCGAGTCTAGAAACATGACGGTTTCGCAGGGCTCGCCGCGCTCGTTCACGATGCGCGTTAAGCGCATCGCCGCAAGCTCCTCATCATCCACAATCATGATCCGCAGCATACGTCAGCTTCCTTTCGCAATCGCATTTTCGCCGGGAAGATCGATCTCGATTCGGGTGCCTTCGCCTTCCCTGCTTTCAATCCGCATGTCCGTACCGTACAAAAGCCGCAAGCGCTGGGAGATGTTCCACAGCCCGATGCCTTTCGCCGCCGAATCCGGGTTAAGCACGCGGTGCAGCTTCTGCGGGTTCATCCCGCAGCCGTTGTCCTCGATCCGCAAAGCGACTCCGTTTCCGAAGCCCCCTTTGACGAGAAGCCTTACAATGCCGCCTTTGGAGTTGGACATGACGCCGTGCCGGATCGCGTTTTCCACCAGCGGCTGAACGATAAGAGGCGGAATCAGCAGGTTCGGATCGGCATCCACCTCGTATTCCACGCGCAGCCGGGCGCCGAAGCGGGCCTGCTCGATCCCGACATAAGCTCGGACCAGCGCCAGCTCGTCGCTTAGCGTCGTCATCGCGTCCAAATGCTTGAAATCGAAGCTGCTGCGCAAATAACGGGACAATTGCAGCGTAACCTCCTCCGCCTGCCGGGGGTTGGTCATGCACAGCTCGGCGATCGCCGTCAGGGCGTTGTACAGGAAGTGGGGCTTGATTTGAGAACGCAAAAAGGCGATTTCCGCATCTCTGGCCAACTTGACGGAAGACTTCAGCTTCGACAGGCTTCCGACCCGGGCCATTAGCTCTTCGGATTCGAACGGCTTGGCGACGAAATCGTTCGCCCCCAGCTCCATCGCCAGCCGAATATCCTCGCTCCGGCTTCGCGCCGTCAGCATCAGGACGGGAAGCTCGAACGGAGAGAAGCGCTCGCGGATGCGCCGCAGCACCTCGAAGCCCGACAGGTCGGGCATCGCGATGTCCAACACGACGAGGTAAAACTCCTGCCGCGAAAAGACGGCCTCCAGCGCCGATTCTCCGCGGTTGACGGCGACGGCCGTTTGATTTTCCAGTTTAAACAGATTGATCATGCTTTGCAGATTCAGCGCATTGTCGTCCACGATCAGAATGGACTCTTTGCGTTCTCCTTCGATGCGCAGAGGATACTCCTGACGAGCGAGATCGCCGCCGGAAAAAGGGGGTTTGTCCGCCGCTTGCTGCTCCGCTCTCGATTTGGCGGACTTGCCCGGGGCGACGGGCAAAGTGAAGGCGAAGGTGGCCCCTTGTCCGGGAATCGAGCGGACGCCGATACGGCCGCCGTGCAGTTCGACGAGCCGTTTTGTAATGCTTAAGCCAAGCCCGGTTCCGGCGTATTGGGGCGCGCTCGCATGCTCACCCTGCTCGTAATCCAAGAAGATCCGTTCCTGCATATGAGGCTCGATGCCGATTCCGGTATCGCTGACGCGGACCTCGATCCAATCTCCCGCAACCGATGCGCTGATCTCCACGGTTCCCCGATCGCAAAACTTAACCGCGTTGCCGATCAGGTTATGTAAAATTTGCGTAAGCCGGATGCCGTCCGCATGAACGAGGGGCAGGTCGTCCGGCACGCGATTGACGAGCGTCGTGCTCCTCCCCTCCAGCAGGAACAGATGGATTCGCATGACCGATTCGACGTAAGCTTTCAGAATCAGACGGTTTTTGTTCAGCTTCAAATCTCCATGCTTAAGCTTGGAATAGTCGAGCAATTCATTGACGAGATGGGTCAGCCGTCTTCCGCTGCCGACGACGAGCGACAGGTTTTGCGCCTGCTCGCCGTTGACCGGGCCGCTCACTCCTTTCAGCAGCGTTTCGGAGATGTTGACGATGGCATTCAGCGGCGTTCTGAGCTCGTGCGAGGTGTTCGACAGAAAATCGTCTTTGATTTTGTCCAGGCGCAGCAGTTGGTCCTTCATTTCGTTAATCGTATGGTAGGCCTCGAAAAAGCGCAGGACGACGAGAAGGAGCATGACCAGGTTAAAGGCGATAATGCAGAACTGGCCGAATTGCATC
Organism: Bacillota bacterium; assembly: GCA_023418755.1. GTDB lineage: Bacteria > Bacillota > Bacilli > Paenibacillales > Paenibacillaceae > Cohnella. The sequence goes on from JAEZZE010000351.1 coordinate 6,976, forward strand.
GTCGAGCTGAAGCTTAGCGCAAAAAGAATCGTATCGATGGAGTACAGGTTGATCGGCAAAATCGCCATGCATAGCAGAAAGGATTTCCAGCGACGGCTGTCCTCGTTTCTGACGTAAAGATAAGAGGCTCTGATGAAAAGCCAGATCAGCAGCAGCTGGTACAAAATGACGACGTAATATTGAATGGGCGTGTAGGCGTTGATAGGGAGAAATACGATTAAAATCGCAAAAGTTCCCAGCACGAGCGTTACGCCCAGCGTTAATCTAAACGAGATGATGCTTCTCTGCAGCTGATAGAAAGCCAAGGCTGCGGACATGCAGGTGAGCACCGAGGCGACGTCTTTGATTTTGTACAGCGTCACGAACGAGACGTCCGGGATTAGCAGCAGAAGGGAACGTTCTCCCATCAGACTGTGGTAGATTCCGGCCGATGCGCAGAGGAGCGCAAGCATCAGCAGGGAGTAATCCTTCCTGGTGTACATCGCCGCCGCAATGAAGCAGATGACGTAAATCAGCGCCAAAGTGCCGAGAATCGCAAGAATGACGAATTCCCGCGCCATCGTTCTTTGCTGAAGAGAGGTCAGCGCCTCGTCCTTGCCGAACAGGAGGGGGACGACAAAGCCGGAATTGACGTAATCGTAGTTGGCGGCTTGCACGACGATTTCGACATCGCCGCCATCGCTATAGAAGCTGTTCAGCTTGGGGCGGTTGCCCGGCTCGTAAGCGCTGTCGCCGCCGTCCGGCAATCCGTCCGCCAGAAGCTCCTCTCCGTTCACGTAAATCCGGCTCGAAAATCGGATATTCGATTTCTTTAAGGCATAAATACCGGGAGCCGCGAGATCGGTTAACACCATTCGATAGGTCGCTTCGCCGTAGACGGGCAGCTTTACGCCATTCACGGCTTGTCCGTTCCAGGAAGAAGGGACCGCCATATAGGCGGCGCTGTCCGTTAACTCTTTCCCCTGCTTACGAAAATCTTCGGGCGACAGCAGCCGATTCCAATAAAATTCCCATTCCCCGTCGAGCTTGACGGCCGAACCCTGATCGGGACTCCAATTTTTCAGACTCATCGTTCCTCCGCGCACCTGCGGGGAGGCTTGCGGGTCGCCTTTGTTTCCCAAGAGGGAGAGAAAAAGGAGCGAGACGAGCGCCAGGCTGATGATGCCGATCGCCGTCGCTCTGCTCAGCGGTGTTTTTCCGGGCAATGTCGCACCCCCTATCTTATGGCCATTCTATCAGCTTACACGAATGGAATAAACAAAATATAAACAAGTTTCGACAAAGGTCGCGTATTATCGGGTCTTGTTTATTCCTTGTTTATTCGGGGGTGCTATGCTTGTCTCCTATTTTGGAGAATACCGCCGAATCGGGTCGGATTCTGGAAAGTCGAGAAAATTTGTGGAGGAGGAACAGGATATGAAAAGTCGAAAAAAGGCTATGCGTTGGGCAAAAAGGCTGAACATCTTGATCGTATGCGCGATGCTGTGGCTAGTCATTAGCGCAAGTATAGGAAGTATGCCGGTACAAGCGGCGGAAGTGTGGAGTCAACAATACGGACGCTTAGAGGCGCAGTTCAGTTCGAAACTGGGGGGATTCGATTCCCCGCGCGACGTGGCGGTAGACGCTGCGGGGAATATGTATGTGGCGGATGCGGCTAACCATCGTATTCAGAAATGGGATTTAGCCACAAATACGTGGAGCCAGTGGGGGAAGCCGGGAGGGGGCTTCGAGGCTCGGGGGAGCGAACTGGGCGAGTTTAGCTCTCCCGTAGGAGTGGCGGTGGATGACGCCGGCAACATCTATGTGGCGGATTCGGGGAACTCTCGCGTTCAAGTCTTTGATCAGGCAACCCAAAGTTGGAAACAGATAGGCCGGACGATCGATTTTGAAGATCCCCAATGGGAGGTCGACGAGTTCTATATCCCAACGGATGTCGTAGTCGATCGCCATGGGAATCTCTATGTGGCGGATAGGGGCAGCATTAGAATTTTGGATGCCGTAACAAAGGAATGGAGCCAACTGGGCGAATACTCGGGATACGAACCGGGCCACTTCGGGTCGTTGAACAAAATAGCCGTAGATGGCAGCGGAAATGTGTTCGCGACAGACCAGAACCGCATCCAGATGTGGGATAAAGAAAAGGATGAATGGAAGATCTTGGGGGCAACGGAATACCCGTTCATCGAAGGGACGGATCCGGGACTGTTTAAAACAGCCTATGGAATAGCGGTTGACGGCTACGGGAGCGTGTACGTAACGGATCAGCGCAACTACCGTATCCAGAAGCTGGATAGAACCTCGGAACAGCCGGAAGAGTGGACATGGAGTCAATGGGGAATAACCGGAACCCCTGGCGTGCGATTGGGAGAGTTTCATGATCCCGGCGGCATAACGGTGGATCCTGCAGGGAACGTCTATGTGGCCGATACTTTTAATAATCGTATCCAGAAGTTGGACGCTGCGACCAATCAGTGGAGCCAGTGGGGGGACCTTCGGGTGTACAGCGGCGTTGACCTGGGGGAGTTTAACGGGCCTAACGGCATTGCAGTCGATGCCGGAAAGAATATTTATGTTGCGGATCAAAAGAACAATCGCATTCAGATGCTGGATGCGGCGACAAATACGTGGAGCCAGTGGGGGAAAACCGGCGGGGTTCCGGGAACCGCCGTCCAGGGAACCGGCTTGGGAGAATTCAGCACCCCTTCCGGATTGGCAGTAGACGGGTTCGGAAACCTATATGTAGCGGATACGTATAACAACCGCATTCAGAAGCTTGAGGCCGGCACGGGCGAGTGGGTAGCGTGGGGAAAATCCGATTATACCGTAGGGAACGCCGCGGGAGAATTTAATTATCCTAACGGCGTAGCGGTTGATAGTTTAGGAAACGTCTACGTAGCGGACACTTACAACCATCGAATTCAGAAGATGGACGTTTCGGGCACTCCAAATACTTGGAGCGTGATTGCCGGGGGTGCTCAAGGAAGCGGCGTGGGCTCGTTCAACTCCCCCAGCGGGTTGACGACAGACAAGGCAGGGAATCTATATGTGGCGGATTCAAACAATCATCGCATACAAAAGATGGACGTCAATGGAAACTGGAGCGTGATCGCCGGCGGTTACGGGAGCGGATTAGGGCAGTTCAGTATGCCAAATGGAATTGCGGTCGATCGCCGCGGAAATGTATACGTGGGGGATACAGGCAACCATCGGGTCCAGAAACTGAACGTGGCGCTGGAAGAATGGAAGGAGTGGAAAAAGGCCGGGGGCGGATTCGGTACGGGTCTCGGAGAGTTTATGGCTCCAACCGGAGTAGCGGCGGATAGCAGCGGCAATGTGTACGTAACCGACTATCAGAACAACCGCTTGCAGAAGATGGACTTCACTCCGGAGAGGCCCGATGCACCGACCGGAGTTACGGCGGTCGCAGGGAATGGACAGGCAATCGTGAGCTTTACGCCGCCTCGCGACGATGGAGGCGACGACATCACGGAGTATACGGTGACTTCAAGCCCCGAAGGGTTGACAGCGAAGGGACCATCAGGTCCGCTCACGATTACGGGACTGACGAACGGTACAGCGTACACTTTCACTGTAATTGCTACCAATAGCGTCGGGGACTCTCCGGAGTCGGCGGCATCGACAAGCGTCACGCCGACTGCTCCAGTCGGAGTACCGGGTGCGCCTTCCGCAGTAAGTGCCGTTGCAGGGAACGGAAAAGCGATGGTGAACTTTACGCCGCCTGCAGACGATGGGGGCAGCGAGATTACCGAATATAAGGTTATCTCCGAACCGGATGGGATAACGGCGACAGGAACGATCAGTCCGATTACGATTACAGGCTTGACGAATGGAACGGCGTATACGTTTAAGGTCATTGCTACAAACAGCGTTGGGGATTCTCCGGAATCGGAGGCATCGACAAGCGTTACGCCGGTTGCGCCTGCCGGATCGCCGGGGGCGCCGACGAACGTGACTGCCGTCGCGGGGAACGGAGAAGCGACGGTCAGCTTCACTCCGCCAACAAATGACGGGGGCCATCCGATCACGGAATATAAGGTCACATCCCATCCGGAAGGAATTACGGCAACGGGGACGAACAGCCCGATCACGATTATTGGCTTGGAGAACGGCAAGGCATACGCATTTACCGTAGTCGCGGTGAACAGCGCCGGTGACTCTCCGGCATCGGAGGCCTCGTCAAGCGTCACGCCGGCTGCGGAAAACGGATCGCCGGGAGCACCAACGAACGTGACCGCCGTTGCGGGGAACGCGGAGGCAACGATCAGCTTCGATCCTCCGGAAGACGACGGAGGGAACTGGATCACAGCATATGAAGTCACGTCCCATCCGGGAGGAATTACGAAGACCGGGGGGACCAGCCCGATTACGATTACAGGCTTGACGAACGGTACAAGCTATACGTTTACGGTGAAGGCATTCAATGAAGCCGGCAACAGCGCAGCTTCAGTCGCATCCTCGCCGATTGTGCCGAGCGCGCCGGGAGGCGGCCCTGTTCCGGCTCCGGGCTTTGGCTCGACGCTGTCAGCCCAACCGGGAACGCAATCGGGAACGACAAAGCTGACCGGAGTGACGGCGGGATCGAGCAATCAATTGAAGGTGCTCGTGACGGCGAGCGGCACGCCGACGCCGAATGTCGGCGATGCGGTGCCAAGCGGAGCGAGCAGCTACACATCTGGCGACGACATCACGGGCGTTGACGCGACAACGTACAAGTATATCGCGCTGTACGAAGTGGACGGGAACGGCAAGGTTGTGAAGTTCAGCGAGATTGTTTTGTCTTCCGGCGACATAAACTCGGGCTCGCCCGGCGGCGGTTCCGCTCTGCCTCCGGTTTTAACGGCGGACAACAGCGATAATGACACGGAACACTCGATTGAACTTACGTTTACGGATGATGCGGCATGGCGCGGAGCGATTACGGAAGTGAGCGTAAACGGCACGGCGCTGTCCGCTAATGATTATGCAATTGCGGCGGGCAAGCTGACCATTTATGGCGACGTGCTTAGCGGCGGTACGCATACGATCACGGTTAAGGCGACAGGGTACGCGGATGCCAGCGTGACTCAGAGCATAAATCTGCCGGGGATGCCTGCCAATCCGCAAAATCTGGCTGCAACGGCAGGGGACGGTTTCGTAAATCTGACCTGGGACGAGGTTCCGGGCGCAACCTATTGCGTGTATATGTCTGAAACGCCAAATAATACCTTTGAAGATGAGGACTGCGAGGATGCAACGAGCGCAACGACTTATCGGATGTCCGGTTTGACGAATGGCACGAAATATTACTTTGTGGTGAAGGCAGTCAGCGAGGGTAACTTTAGCGCCGCATCCAATGAAGTCGAAGGTATTCCGGCGACGGTGCCGAATGCGCCGACGAACGTGACTGCCGTCGGGGGCAACGGCCAAGCCACGATCGGATTTACGCCGCCGGCAAACGACGGGGGCAACCCGATCACAGGCTACCAAGTCACGTCCCATCCGGGAGGGATCACGGCAACGGGGACAACCAGTCCGATTACGATTACAGGGTTAACGAATGGTACAAGCTATACGTTCACGGTGAAAGCGATCAATTCGGCGGGCAGCAGCGCAGCTTCAGACGCATCTACGGCGGTTGTTCCGAGCGCATCCACCGGCGGTAACGGAGGCGATTCCGGAGGCAGTACGGGCAATGGCTCCGGGGGCAACGGAGGAGCTAGCGGAGGAACGACTTCGCCATCCGGCGACTCGAACGAAGAGGCGGTCATCGTACTGGTGAACGGCAAGGAAGAAAACGCAGGAACGGCAATAACCGGCAAACGCAACGAGCAAACCCTGCTGACGATCGCCGTAGATCAGAAGAAGCTGGACGACAAACTGGCCTCCGAGGGCCAAGGCGCCGTCGTGACCATTCCGGTCAAAACGAAGTCGGATGTGATCATTGGCGAGCTGAACGGCCAGATGGTCAAAAACATGGAGAACAAGGAAGCGGTTCTCGTTCTCCAGACCGACAATGCGACCTATACGATTCCGGCGCACGAGATCCATATCGACGCGATCTTCACGCAGCTTGGCAAGCCGGCCAATCTGGCGGACATCAAGGTGAGGATTGAAATTTCCGTCTCTACGGCAGAGACGATCAAAGTAGCGGAGAACGCAGAGGCGAAAGGCACTTTCTCGCTGGTTATGCCGCCGCTGGAGTTCAACATTACAGCGGTATACGGC
>JAEZZE010000357.1 GCA_023418755.1 Bacillota bacterium
AAATCGAGCTGCTGGATGTACACCTTGTAGCGTTCGTCCTCGTAATCGATGCCGATGCCCGTGAAATAGTTGACGTCCTGAATCGATTTAATGTCCCAGCACCCGCCGAGCAGACAGGAAAAGCCGATCAGGCAGACGCTCAGCACCCATCTTTTCATTTCACGATTTCTCTCCTTGGCGGGTATCGTCGATCGGACCGTTCATGCCGGGTCTTTTCTTGTACCGGTTTCTGGGGAATTTCAACAAAGCAAACGCCGCCTCCTTGAAGCGAATCGGCGATAGCGGGGACAGGAACGGGATGCCGAACGAGGTAAGCGACGATAAGTAAACGACGATCAGAAAGACGGACAAGAAGAAGCCCAGCATGCCGAAGAGACAGCTGAAAATCAGCACGATCAAACGGATGAACGTTACCGCGCCGCTGAGCGATTGATTGACGAGCGTGAAGGTCGCCACCGCCGTTATGGCGGCCACGACAAGCGTGGTCGGCCCGGTCAAGCCCGCATTGATCGCCGCCTCCCCTACGATCAGCCCCCCGACGACCGCGACGGTCTGTCCGACCGCCTTCGGGAGGCGCATGCCCGCTTCGCGGAACAGCTCGAACAAGCCGATCATCAAAAACAGGTCCACCGGGCCCGACAGGGGCAAGCCCAGCCGGGCAACGACGATCGTGGCCAGCAGCGGGAAAGGGATTTGATCGAGGTTATAGGCGGAGATCGCCACCCAGAATCCGGGGAAGAAAATCGCCACGACCAGGCCGATAACGCGAAGCAGCCGCTCAAGGGCGACATAATAAAAGGGAAGATGCATATCTTCGGGAGATTTAAGCAAAGTCATAATGTTCGACGGTGCGATCAGTACCATGGGGGATCCGTCGACGACGATCGCGAAGCGGCCGCGCAGCAGACCGGCGGCGATATAGTCCGGGCGTCCCATATACTCGATAAGCGGGAACAGCGAATAAGTGGAATCCGACAGCGCTCCCTCGAGCAGTTGGCTGGACAGTACGCCGTCGATGTCGATGTTGCGGATGCGCCTTCGCGCTTCGTCCAGCAAATCCCGATTCGTAATGTCCGTCATATAGAGAAGAGCGACGGAGGTGGCGCTGCGCGTGCCGATATGGAAATATTCCACGCCCATGGTCGTCGTCTTTAAACGTTTGCGGACGAGAGCGATGTTCGTATCGATCGCTTCGGTGAAGCCGTCCCGCGGCCCTTTAATCGAAATCTCGGTATTGGATTCGTCCGGCGTGCGCTGGGGCGGAGCGGCCATCTGGAAGACGTGAATGCCTTTGGTTTCCTCGAAGAAAAGCACGAGGTTGCCGGAGAATACTTGTTGGATCAGGTTATCGACCGCATCGTGCCCTTCGATCCGGTACAGATTGCGCGAGCGCAGGGGCAGTTCCGTTTCCGACGGCGCTCCGTCCCCGGAATCGCCCGATAGCAGCCAGGGAAGCTGATGGTACAGAAAGTCGTTGAGCTGCGCGGAGTCAATCATGCCGTCGCAATAGACAAGCAGCGGATTCAGACCGGATGGAGCGTCTCCTTGCTCGTAGAATAGATGAATGTTCACGTCTCCCGAAGCTTCGAACAGTTCCTTCAGCGCCGAGCGGTCCAACTCGTCCGGACGAAGTCTCCCGCGTTCGGGACGTTCGCCGGGCCTGCCGGCCTTAGGCGAGATTTCGCGCGGCGGATGTTTGGGTTCCATGGGCTTTCCCTCGCTTCGGAAAAATCAATAGCAGCAGGATGAACGGAAAAGCGTAGAATATCAACATCACGTTCGGAAAATAATGCTTGCCGATAAAATGAAAAAAGTTCGTATCGCTGATTCTCGCATCCGAAGAGACGGCGACGAGCAAGACGCCGATCAGCGTCATGAGGGGCAGCTTCCATTTGCTGCGCGTAAGCTGAAGCAGATCGAATAAGAGATAGTATGCGAGCGCGACGCGGATCAAGGAACCGGACAGCCATTGATAGATGGACAGGAAGTCCAAATGAGAAATAAACTTGCCGATCATGACCATGCGCCACTGTTCGAAAGCCGGATAGCGCTGATCCGCGGCTTCGAAGGGGCCGAAAATCGTAATCGCGGCGAGCAGGGGACCGAAAACAAGGCCCGTTACGGCCAATGTCAGAACGAGAAGCGCGCTCAGCCTGAATCTTTTGCGGAGATGCTGCTGCAGGCCGAGCAGCAGGATAAACTCGACCAGTCCGCCGAGCGTGTATTGAGTTCCGCGAAGGATCGACGCGGCGTCTCGGGTCAGAATAGGGAACAGATAGTCGTAGTCTTTGAATTGAAAGTTGACGCTCATGACGAACAGGCCGAAGACGACGACCGCCGGCAGCAGAATGCCTGCCGCGATCGAAATCGTGCGAATTCCGGCAGCGGCGGCAACCATTCCGGAGGCGACGAATAAAACGACGGTGACCGGGTAAGGCGTTTTCGGCAAATAGGTGACCTTGGTCCAAATCGTCGTATCTCTTATGGTCACGAACAACATCATCATGCACAGAAGGACGAGGGGGAGAATGACGATCCAGGCGATAACGGAATTGTAATGGCTGCGGAACCAGCGGAACAGCGATTGCTGCCCGGTAAGCTTCATGACCCAATAGACGACGATCGTCCAGACGATGACCGCGGGAATGGCCAGAAGCGCGCTGATCCAGGAATCCCGAAGGGCGGATTGCAAAATAAGCGGGACGATAATGACGTGATTCGTGATTCCGATAGCAAGATTAAACAGCAGCATCGCCGGGATGATGCCGATTTTAAGCTGGGGCATGACGAAAACTCCTTTCACCATGTTCGGGTTAGTATAAACGAACAACTGGAATCGTATGCAAATAATGGAATCCGATTCCCGTTGATCATTGCGATCGGCTCGGTTATGCTGTAGGAATGCGGGTAGAACGCCTGTGGGCGCAATACGCATGCTACGAGAAGTTGGGTCGCGGGGAGGGATAGAATGGAATGGATACGCGTGGAAACGGACGAGCAGTTGCGGGAAGCGTTCGCCGTCCGGGTGGAAGTGTTCGTGAAGGAGCAAGGCGTTCCCTCGGAGATCGAGCTGGACGAGTATGACGAATCTCCGTCGGCTTGCCGTCATTATATCGTCGAGTCCGGAGGCGCCACTATTGCCGCGGGGAGATATCGGACCTATGAACCCGGGATCGCGAAGCTTCAGCGGATCGCCGTACTTAAGCAATTCCGCGGGGCGGGCGTCGGATCGTTTCTATTAAGAGCGATGGAGGATGAGGCGAAGGAAGAAGGCTATTATGTCGCCATCCTTGATGCTCAGTGCTCGGCGGAAGCGTTTTACCGCAGGCTGGGCTACGAGAACGTATCCAGCGAGACGTTCCTGGACGCGGGAATTCCGCATGTTCGCATGCGCAAAAATTTAAAGTCGTAACAAGGGATTCGAGGCCGAATCGCCGAGGGATTTTTTTTCGCAAAAGCCAGCAACCTTTAGCCGTTTTTGGCGTTATAACATATGATCCGATTAACGGGAGCGGTTGACCAACCAGACTAGAAGGAGCAGAGTATGAAGAAGAGTTTTACGCTGTTGTTGCTTTCGGCACTCATGTTGTTATCGTTCCAGTTGCCTCAGCCTGCGCACGCCGAAGGAAGCGCGAGCGGCCTGGAAAAGCTTGTTCTCACCCGTGATTCTAACGAAATGCGGCACAACGGCGTCACCGTTAAGGCCCCGCAGCCTCTGACCGAGGTCAAAGGCGTAACCTACGTCGCGGCAAGAGCGTTCATGAACGAAATTTACGGCACGGTAGCTTACGATTCCAAGAGCAAGAAGTATACGCTGACCGGCGGCGACAACGTGCTGCAGCTCGTCGCGGGCAAATCGTCCTACACGATTAACGGCGCGGCGAAAAGCATGACGGGAGCTCCCTACGTATTGAAGGGAACGCTGATGCTGCCCGTTCGGGTGGCCGCCCAAAGCTTCGGCCTGTCGATGAAATCCCTGCCCGGGACGAAACAAATCGAGTTGACGTGGTCCAACGCTCCGATCGCCAAGTTCTCCGTATCGGATCCGAATCCATACGCTCAGCAGACGCAAGTCAGTTATGTCAACGAATCTTATCATCCAAGCGGTCTGGCGATTATCGAAGAGCGCTGGGAGAACAATTACGAGGTGTTCGATCAGCCGGGAACCTACGTCGTGACTCTATGGGTCAAGGACGAGTCCGGCAGATGGAGCGAGCCCTACTCGGCGACCGTGACGGTCAAACCGCCCAACCAGCCTCCGGTAGCCAGCTTTACGACGGATAAGACGACGTATAAGATGGGCGAATTCATTACTTATACCGATTACAGCTCGGACGACGAGGACCGGATCGAGAGCCGCGTCTGGACGAACGCGCAGCGCGGATTTTTCGAGCCGGGAGAGCAGACCGTTACGCTGAGAGTGACCGACGCGCTCGGCGAGACGGACGAAATATCCAAGAAGATCACGATCCTCGACGAGACGCTCTACACAAAGGAAGAATTCAATCTCCTTTATACGGACATCGGAGAGAAGTTCGATATGGACGGATCTTCGGTGCTGCAATGGCCGATCATGAAATACAACATCCACGATCGCGAGCAGACGTTGATCCGCGCCAACAGTCCGGAAACGATCCGCGAGGAAGGCATCTACTACGAAGACACGGTATCGGGCGACGTTCGGTTCCTGCTTCACAACCAGAACGGGCGGTCCAAGCCGGTAAAGATTTATATCGTTCTGACGAACAACAATCTCGAGCCGGCGACGGTGCGCATGGGCGCCAAAGGGATGGCCGGTCCTAATCCGATCGTTTCGACGGTAGGGCGCGCGGTGACGGGAAGATTCCTCGAATCCTTGCTCGCACCGCAATACTCGTATTTGCAAATTCCTTCGGGAGAGAGCCGTCTCATCTTCCAAGAGTATAGCGATAAACCGGTCAGGCCGGGCGACGTGTACTCCATGTTCGCGGACGTGTGGATGAGCTCTTCTCTCGATTTCAAAGTCGTCGTCGTGGACGCGGAACGCGACGTCATGAACGCGCTGCCGAATCTGAGCATCCTGCCGAGCAACGACAGCCATGTTCGCGGCACGTTCGACAACGCCAACCGCATCATGTACGTGAACCAAATGGTCGGCGACGTGAAGAGCCGCATGGTGCTTGCCGACAACGTCGTCGATACGAGAATATCCGGAATCGACCAGACGACAGGCAATCCCGTGTTGAACGCGGGCAACTACGGCGTGCTGTACACGATTCAGCTGAACAACGTGCAGCCGCATACGGCGATCGTTCTCAGTCCGCGAGGAGGTCACTATGCGGGGGCCTTCACGGTGAACGGCCAAGTCGTCTATACGACGAACACGAGCATTCTCCGCAACCCGAACGAGCTTGGCATGCTGTACAAGACGGGAGACGCGGCCGAATCGGTGTCGATTACGTTTACACCTGCGAACGGCAGCATGCTGCCTATCAATCTCTTATTTATGCCGTTGCCGACTCGCTAGAATACAAGATTAAGACAGGGCTGTCCCTGCCGGAGAATTCCTCCCGACGCATCGTCGAGACGGGATTCCTCCCGGCAGGGCAGTTTTATTCTATAGAAGTTAGCACATTTTAGTTGACGATGAGAATCATTATCATTTAGACTGAGAGGAGGTGGCGAAAAGGAGCTGTGAATGCGCGATGCAACTATCGACAAACCCGGGAGGACGGGTCTTCCATTTCTCTTCGGTCAAAAGGCTGTCGGATGGCGAACTGGTTGCCGCCCCGTTAGGGAAGGGCATTGTCTATAAAAATGAAGCGGAAGAGGAATGGGTCGAGATCAGCGACGGGCTGACGGACCAGACGCATATCAATCGCCTTCAAGCCTACGAGGATCAGCTGTACGCTTGCTCCAACAAAGGCTTGTTCATCTGTTCGGAGGGAACCTGGCATACCGCCGGACTTTCGCTCGGCTGCTATCAGTACAGGCAATTCGGAGAAGTCGGGCTGGCAGCGACGGTATGCGGCCTTTGGTATGCGGAAGGAGAAGAGTGGCGCGTCATGATGCGCTCCGACGTAACCGTCTACGATTTTATGTATTTGCCCCATTACGTCGTGCTCGGAACGAACGAAGGCGTATCGATTCTGGATCGCATGACGGCAAGCTGGATCAACTGCAAGCTGGATACGGCCGTGACGAGTCTGGCCGTGCACCGCGGCACGATCATCGGCGCTACGGAGCACGGGGAACTGCTCGTCGGCAATCGGCGCGGAGGGTTCGATCGCTGCCGGATGGCCGGCATCTTTATATTCTCGATCGCTGCACGCGGACAGGAAATTTTCGCTTGCACCGATCGTGGCCTTTACCGCATCAGTTCGATAGGCAGCCGCATTTCATTAATGGCATTAAAAGTCGGGTGTCAAGTGACGGACGTCGACGTGGACGACCGCCATTATTATCTGGCGACTTTGTTCGAGGGCATTCAGCGCATGGCCCGCTAACCGCCGGCGGAAGCTGCCGGAAGCGTCCCGCTGCCTTCCGCATCTTCCGCATCCCCCGCACGGGGGAAGAAGACGATAAACGCGCTGCCTTCGCCTAATCGGCTCTCGGCCCGGATCGATCCGCCGTGCAGTTCGGCAAGCGAGCGGCTGATCGATAGCCCCAATCCGGCGCCGCCTAGCTTTCTGGCCCGGGAGTCGTCAACTCTGTAGAAACGCTCGAACAGGAGGGGCAGATGCTCCGGCGCAATGCCCGGTCCGTTGTCCGCGATCGCCAGCTCCGCTCCGCGGAGGCAGGGCAGTACCGATATCGTAATGACGCCGCTCGCCGGATCGGTATGCTGAATCGCGTTCTGGAACAGGTTAAGCACGATTTGCTTGACCTTATCGGCATCGAGCGGCAGCTCTTCCGTCGCGCGCAAGTCGAACCGGACCCGGCGTTCTCCGGCCAACAGCTTGAATTGAGGCTCCATCTCGCTCAGGATGGGGCCTAGCTCCGTTGGCGCGAGCAACGCTTCGGCGGCGCGGTCGGTCTTGGCGAGCAGCAGCAGGTTTCCGACGAGCTTGTTGATCCGCTCGGACTCCCCGTGCATGCTGCGCAGCGCTTTTCCGAGTTGGTCGGGGTCCGCCGCGGCGCCCCGCAGCAGCACTTCAAGGAAGCCGTGTATCGACGTCATCGGCGTCCGCAGCTCGTGCGAAGCGTCCGATACGAAGCGGCGCATGCGCTCCCGGCTCTCCTGCTCGGCGCGGAACGACCGTTCGAGCCGCTCCAGCATCCGGTTGAAGGATTGGGACAGCCGGTCGATCTCCATCGGACCGGCGGGCTCGGGCAGCCGCTCGCTGAGCTTGCCGGAATCGATCCGTTCGACCGTCTCGACCATGCGGGAGAGCGGAGTGAGCGTACGCCGGATGGCGGGCAGGAACACGAGCAGGGCCCCCACGAGAGCGGCGAAGGCAAGGGCCAGGTACAGCCGCAGCTGCCGGTGCAGCTCTGACTTTAAAGGCGCCGTTCCCGTAGCGATCTGAACGACGCCGCCGTTTCCTTGGAACGAACGCACGGCCTGGAGGACGACAAGCTGACCTCCGTTCGCGCCGTTCACGATGCGAAAGAGAGGCTTGTCCCTGCGCATCCTCTTCGCCGCTTTCCCGTAATCCTCGTCGGACAGCCTCGGAACGGCGCTCTCGGCCTCCGCGCCGTTAGTCGTAAGAACGACGAAGCGTCCTTCTTTGTTCAAATAAGCGACGGACGAGGAAGGAAAGAAGACGAACGCTTCGGCAGGTCCGCGGCGATTGGAAGAAGTGAGCCTCTCCCAGATCTCTCCTGGCACCGAGAGCACCTGTCTCTGGATGGCGGCCGCCCGGTTCTGATACAGAAAACGCTCCATGAAGACGTATTGGAACAGCCCGATGACGAGCAGCAGCCCCGCAAGGATGAGCAGGATGCGGGACAGCATTTGATACCGAAGGGAACGCGGGAATAGAATGGGCCGCACGCCCCGCAGCCAGGCCGAGAACCGATTCATACGGGATCCACCCGGTAGCCCGCGCCCCTGATCGTTCGAATAATTTTATGTTCCCGGTCCTGAAGCTTCTCCCGCAGCGACCGGATATACACCTCCACGATGTTGTCCTCTCCGCCGAAATCGTACCCCCATACGCGGTCGAGAATCGCGCTTTTGCTCAGCACATGCCCGTGATGGATCACGAGATGCTTCAGCAGCTCGAATTCGGTCGGAGATAGATCGAGCATGCGTTCGCGATAACGGAATTCCTTGCGCGCCGCATCGATCGCGAACGGTCCGATCGTCACCTCTTCCAGCAGATGGGGGAACTGGTTCCGCACTCTCGCCTGAATGCGGGCCAGAAGCTCCGCGAAGCTGAACGGCTTGGGCATGTAATCGTCCGCTCCGATCGACAGTCCCCTCACCCGATCCTCCACGTCCTCGCGCGCCGTAAGCATGATGACGGCTACGGGCCGGTCGCTTTTGATCGCGCGGCACACCTCGAAGCCGTCCATCCCGGGCATCATGACGTCGAGAATGACGACGTGAGGCTCGAAACTCCTCGCCAGGGAGAGCGCTTCCCGTCCATCCTGCGCCGCTGCGACTTTATAGCCTTCGTTGCCAAGTCCCAGTTCCAGAAACTGCAAAATATTCGGCTCGTCGTCGACGAGCATCACTTTGATACCTTGCGCTTGCATCGCCATATGTAATCGTCCTCCTGTCGACGTTCGCGTCGTTCCTCCATTATGAGCGATTCAGCTTAACTTGTGCTGAGAGAAAACTGAAAGATTGCTGAAAAAGGATGTTCAGCAAACATTCAGCGCGCGCTCATCTGCAGCTAAGGTTCCCCTTTCATAATAGGCGGCAAGATCAGATAAAGCGAAGGTGAATCAGTCGGATGAAAATGAAAATGCTGTGGTGGACGCTCGCGATCGTCGTAATCGCGGCGGGCGCTTGGGCGGGCTACCGGTATTTCGACGGGAAGAAGGAAGCTCCGCTTGCGGCTGCTCAGGCGACGACGCAGGTCCGCAAAGGAACGATAGAGGTGAAAGTGAGCGGAACGGGCAACATTCAGCCTTCCGCCAGAGAGACGGTTACGGCCGGCAGCGCCGGTACCGTCGAGAAAGTGCACGCGAAGAAGGGAGATACGGTCAAGAAAGGCGATGTGCTTGTTACATACGAAGAAGAAGATAACGCGAGCCAACTGAGAAGCAAGGAAATCGATTTGAAGAAAAAAAAGCTGGAGCTGCAGGATCTGCAGACGAAATTCAAGTCCGCTGCCGACGACGAGAGCCGCGATGCGGTCGCGCTAAGCATCCAGAAGCAGGAGCTGGATATCGAAAGCGTGCAGTCGGACATCGCTTCTCTGAAAGAGGACAATAGCGTCGATCCGGTGGTCGCTCCGATCGACGGCGTACTGACGTCGTTCGAGGTCAAGGAAGGAGATGCCGTTAATCCGAATACGACCGTCGCGGAAATCGTCAATTACGCGCAGCTTCAGATGGTTGTAAGCATCGACGAGCTGGACATTCCGAAGGTGAAGCTGGACCAGGAGGCGTCGATTCTCGTCGAAGCGCTGCCCGACCGGACGTTCGCGGGCAAAGTGGTGACCATAGCCGACGAAGGCGCGTCCAGCAACGGCGTCGCTTCCTTCGACGTGACGATCGCTCTGACGGCGGCCGACAATCTGAAGGTCGGCATGTCGGCCGAGGCGAGCATTCTGACCGCGCAGAAGACGGATGCGCTTTACGTGCCGGTGGAGGTGGTCCAATCGTCGCAAGGCAAATATTTCGTCATGGTACCGGCTGGCGCCGCGGAAGGAGCGGTCGGGGCAGGAGCGCCTTCTTCGGAGGGAACCGTTCCGACTCGATCGAACGGAACTCAAGGCGGGCAAGCTCGGCAAGGTCAACGTGGAACGGGGCAAGCCCAAGCCGGCCCGGATGCCGGCGGGCAGACGCTGCCGGGCGGTTTTGCTCCCGGCGGGGAAGGAGTCGCCGATCGGTTCGGCAATCTGTCCGAAGAGGAGCGGGAGGCGATGCGCGAGCGCTTTATGGCCGAGCGCGGCCAAGGCGGCAACGGCGCAGCCGCCGCGGGAGGCGGAGCGTTCGCCACGGCCAGAGTGGAGGTCGAGGTCGGCGTCAACAACGAGGACAACATCGAGATCGTATCCGGCCTGAAGGAAGGAGATCTTGTCGTGCTGCCGACGACTTCAAGCTCCGGCGCGAACAGAACGAACATGCAGGGAGGCTTCCCGGGTTTGGGAGGCGGAGCTTTCCCCGCGGGCGGGGGCGGCATGACGACTGGCGGAGGAAGCCGCCAGTTCGCCGGCGGAGGAGCAGGGCCGGGCGGTGGACGCTGATGAGCAAATCGCATTCTTCTCCGGCCGGAGAGTTGATCCGGATTCGCAATCTGAACAAAATATACCGCATGGGCGGAGAAACGCTGAACGCGCTGGACAACGTCAGCCTAACGGTCAACGAAGGAGATTTCGTGGCCATCGTCGGTCCGTCGGGCTCCGGCAAATCGACGCTGATGAACGTGATCGGCTGTCTGGACACGCCTTCCTCCGGGGAATATTGGCTGGACGGAGAGGAGATCAGCCGGCTGCGCGAGAACAAGCTCGCGGAAATCCGCAACCGTAAAATCGGCTTTATTTTTCAGGGTTTTAATTTGCTGCCCAAGCTGACCGCGATCGAGAACGTGGAGCTTCCGCTCGTCTACCGCGGAGTTTCCGCGAAACAGCGCCGGCAGCATGCCGTCGATGCGCTGGCCAAGGTCGGGCTGGGCGAGCGCATTCATCATCGCCCCGTCGAGCTGTCCGGAGGCCAGCAGCAGCGCGTGGCGATCGCCCGGGCTTTGGCCGGCAATCCGCCGATTCTGCTGGCGGACGAGCCGACGGGGGCGCTGGATACGAAGACGGGCGTCGAAGTGATGGGGTTCATTCGGGAGCTGAATTCGCTCGGGCACACGATTGTGCTGATTACGCACGATCCCGGCATTTCGAGGCAGGCGAGAAGAATCGTCCGCATTCAGGACGGCCGGCTGCACGAAGAGGAGGCGGTGCCGGAATGAGCGTTATGCAGGCTTTCAAGATGGCGATCAAGAGCATATTTTCCAACAAGCTGAGATCGCTGCTGACGATGCTGGGCATCATTATCGGCGTAACGGCGGTCATCTCGCTCGTCGCCCTCGGTCAGGGAGCGACGAAATCCGTCACCGAGCAGGTGCAAAGCCTGGGCACGAACCTGCTGACGGTGAACATTCTCGGGCGAGGGTCGGCCAATACGATGGATGCAGGCGAAGCGGCTTCCCTTGGAGAGGAAGTCGAGGGCATCCAGTATATCGCGCCGGCGAACACGCAGAACGCGACGGTCAAATTCGGATCGTCGACGGAGAGCGTCAGCGTCGTCGGCACGAACGCCGATTACGCGAACGTAAGGGAATACGAAGTGGCGTCGGGACGATTCGTCGCCCAGATCGATCTGGACGTCTATCAGAAAGTCGCCGTGCTCGGCTATACGACGGCCGCCGATCTGTTCGGCTTCGCCGACCCGGTGGGGGAATACGTGCTCATTCAGGGCACGCGTTACAAAGTAGTCGGCGTGCTGGCCGAGAAAGGCAGCACGATGGCGGGCTCTAACGACGAGGTCGTCATCATTCCGGAAACTTCGTTCGAGCGGCTGTTCAAGACGAAGGGCGTGCGGACGATCTACGTACAGGTCGAGTCGGCCGATCAGATGGATACGGTCGTGGCCGGCCTGGAAAAGTCGCTTAGCGGCCGCTTCCGCGGCAACACGGACAGCTACCGGGTATTCAACCAGAGCGACGCGCTTTCGGCGTTGACTTCGGTGTCCGACACGCTGACGCTGGCCTTGGCCGGAATTGCCGGCATTTCCTTGCTCGTCGGCGGCATCGGCATCATGAACATCATGCTCGTATCCGTCACCGAACGGACGAGGGAGATCGGCATTCGCAAGGCGATCGGCGCCAAGAAACGGGACATTCTGATCCAGTTTCTGATCGAGTCGATGGCGCTGAGCGGACTGGGCGGTTTGCTGGGAATCGGCATCGGCGTCGGAGCGGCGAAGGGCGCCTCTTCCGCCTTCAATATGGATATCGTATTTTCGGCTGAAGTCATTCTGATCGCCTTCGCGTTCTCCGTCTGCATCGGCGTCGTGTTCGGCATGTTCCCGGCGAACAAGGCGGCCAAGCTGAAGCCGATCGAAGCGTTGAGATTCGAATAAGGATTTCCGTGCGGGAAGGAGGGAAACGGGCATGGGCGCGTATTCCGAATACGAAATCAGGGTGCTGCCGCATCTTCGCGACCTGCATAACTACTGCCGGTATTTAACGAAATCGAAGTGGGACGCGGAGGATTTGCTTCAAGAGACGCTGCTGAAAGCTCTCGTTTTCTTCCTTCACGCGGAGCCTTGCGTAGACGTCAAACCGTTCTTGATCCGCGTGGCGAGAAATCTATGGATCGACGCTTGCCGCAAGACGCAGAGAAGGCGCCTTTCCGCGGCGCGCCACGGGCGGCAAAGCGCCGTCTTCGAGGATAGCGATTATGCCGAGGTGCGGGGCACGATCGAATGGCTGGCGGAGCGGCTTCCCCGGCGCGGCGTCGAATTCTGGCTTTTGTTCCACTACTTCGGGTATTCGATGCAGGAGGTCGCGATGGCGACGGACGTCTCCGTCTCCGCGGTCAAATCGCTGCTCCACCGCACGCGCGAAACGTTGCGCGGCCGCGGCGAGCCTCCCGCTCGTCGGACCGTCATTCGGCCGGATGTCGAGCGCTGGTCGCGGGCGGTCATGCAAGAGCGGCCGCAGATCGTTTTGTCGGAAAGATGAGTCTGGAACCGAACGTCGAATCTTGCCGTATTAAGAAAGGAGAATTCGGATACGGGAGGATTTGGATATGGCTGCTAACATCCTGATTGTCGACGACGATCCGGATATCATGGAGTTGATGCGTTTTTACCTGCAGCGCGAAGGGCTTGCGGTCGTCGGCGCGGCCGACGGAATCGAAGCGCTGGAGGCGGCCAAGGAGGGAAAGGCGAATCTGGCCGTCATCGACATTATGATGCCTCGCCTGGACGGCTGGGAGCTCTGCCAGAGATTAAAGGCCGACTA
The DNA here is from genome assembly GCA_023418755.1 of Bacillota bacterium. GTDB lineage: Bacteria > Bacillota > Bacilli > Paenibacillales > Paenibacillaceae > Cohnella. The sequence goes on from JAEZZE010000357.1 coordinate 13,115, forward strand.
CCCGGACATGCCGATTATCATGGTGACGGCCAAAGGGGAAACCGGCCATAAGCTGAAGGGCTTCCGTCTCGGGGCGGACGATTACCTGGTTAAGCCGTTCGAGCCGCTGGAGCTGGCGGCGCGCGTCAAGTCTTTGTTGAGGCGCTATCGCATCCAGACCCAAATGAAGGTTCAGGTCGGCAACGTCCTGCTGGACAAGCACCGTTACGTCGCCGTGATCGATGGGGAGACAGAGACCGGCGCCTTGCCGCTGCCGCTCAGAGAGTTCGATCTCCTCTTCAAGCTGGCCAGCCATCCGGGACAGATTTTTACTCGGAACGATCTGATCGATCAGGTATGGGGAGCCGACTTCGAGGGCGACGACCGTACCGTGGACGTCCATATCAAGCGGATCAGAGACCGCTTTGCGGAGCAGGATTGCCGGTTCGTGATCGAGACGAAGCGGGGGCTCGGTTACAAGCTCGAGGTGACGGAATGATCAAGTCGCTATACGTGAGAGTCGTCCTCTCCTATATGGCGGCGGTCATTATCGGGTTGGTCAGCACCTATTTTCTGACGCTGCTGCTTCTCTCGTCCGTAGGAGAACGGTACGCCGCGGAGATGCAGAGCCAGTTGCTTAAAGACAGCCAAATCATTGGGGAGTTGTATCGGTCCATCGGATTGGAGCGGGCGGAGGAACAGCTGAAGGCAAGAAAGCTGGACGGCAAGTACGACGTTCTGATCTATGACGCTTCCGGCAAGCTGATGGCGGACGCGGACGGCAGGACGCCGCCGGAGCTGTACGGCATCTCCAATCAAGCGGTCCGATCGGTTCTGAACGGCGAAACCTACCTGGGAGCCGACGTTTCCTCTGAACAGCTGTTTATCGGATTGCCTTACGAGCAAGCCGGAGAGGGCTATGCGATCTTCGTTCAAGTGTCGGAA
>JAEZZE010000377.1 GCA_023418755.1 Bacillota bacterium
CGTTCACCCGGTGGCTGCCGTCCTGCTCCTCCGGCGACGATCGGTGAAACAGCTTGTTTCTCCCGATCTGCTCGAGCGCCCTTCGCAGCTCCGGCTGAAAAATGATCAGCACCGTTACGACCCCGAAGGTGAACATCTGGTTCATCAGCCATTTAAGCGTATATAGGTTCAGCAGGTTGCTCAGGGCCCAGACGAGCACCAGAAGAAAAATCCCCTGCAGCAGTTGAACGGCCCGCGTTCCCCGCACCATCATAAGCACTTTGTAAATAATGTAACTGACGATCAGCACATCGACGATATCTTTAATCGAATTTTTCAATGTCAGCCCGGCAAAATAGTCCAAGACGCGACCCCCCCGTCCCGGCGCTGGATTAGTTGCGACGAATCATGTCGAATTTGCGCATAAGTGTAACCTTAATTATCTTCTCTACTATTGCCCAGAAATCCTGTCATTTACGCAAAAAAACCTCCCCGACATCGGAGAGGCTCCTGTTGCCCCGTTTGGCGGTCGTTCGAGACGTCTTGTCGGATACCGTCGAACCCTTATGGCGTGCCGTAAGCGAGCGTTCCGAAAAAAGAGCTTACCTTGTACCAGAACCAATCGACGGCGCGATCGATCGTCTTGATTTCCCCCGCGATGTGCGCCGTCGACGCCAAAGGCGTCAAATGGCCGTCGATCACGGTCAGATTGCCGTCCAGATCGCCCAGCACCTGAACGTCGCCGTTCACGACCGTTAAATCTCCGGTTACCTTCTGTCCTTCGGGTACGATTACTTTTTTGCCCTCGATAACGACGTGCTCCAGATCCGGCCCCGATACGGAAAACTCCTGGCTCTGATTCCACATCGACACGAAGCTGGACAGCATGACCACCAGGAAAATGGCCGCCGCGGATACCGCCGGATGGCGGCGCACCCAAGAGGTCCATGCCGCCGGGCGCCTTGAGCTGGGCAATGCTTTCATAATCCGGTCTCCGAGATCCATCGGAGCCTTCTCTATAGGCTGAGCCTTGGCGAGCGCGTCCGTGCGCTCCAACGCTTCATAACGGGAACGGCACTTGGGGCATTCACGCAGATGCTGCTGCAACTGTAGGATATCCTCGCGCGCCAGTTCTCCGTCCAAATAATCATGCATGTACATGACGGCGACGTTGCAATTCATATCAGCCATCCCTTTCTTCGGCGGGTTCCCCTCACCCGCAATCGATGCTTCTATACTGTACGTGCGGTTAAGCGACGCGGTTTCACCTATTTTGAAGAGGAAGTCCAAAAAGCCCGCTTTTGATCACGAAGCACGGTCATGGATGCCGATTCGGCATCGAATCTTGAATTCAGCCGGGCTTTCCGGTACTCACGTAGGTATTCCTACGCATCGCCGGCGATCAAAGCTTATGCTCCAGCTTCTTCCGCAAAAATTCGCGGCCTCTGTGAACCCTCGTCTTAATGGTCGTCACCGGCATGTCAAGAACATCCGAAATTTCCTGAAGGGACAAATCCTGCAGATAGCGCAAAATCATCACCGACTTATACTTGATCGGCAACGTCTCGATCGATTCCTGAATCAACCGCTGCGTCTCCGAGAGCAGGAGCTCGCTCTCCGGCGTCCGATCGTCGCTCGGGAGCATCGCGTAGCCGTCCAGCCCCTCATGGTCCGCCGATTCCGCGTCCAACGAATAGACGGCCCTCCTCTTCCTCAAGCGGTCGATGCACAAATTCGTAGCGATCCGGTAGATCCAGGTGGAGAACTTCTGGCTTGGATCGTACCGGTCCAAATTTTTGTATACCCGGAGGAAGGTTTCCTGCACGACGTCCTCCGCCTCCTGACGATTGCCCGTCATTCGGAAGGCCAAGTGATACAGCTTGTCCTTGTACATATCTACGATCTCCGCGAACGCCCGTTGATCCCCTTTCAGGGCCAAACGCGCCAATCGCGTCTCAACTGGCTTCAATGTTGCGACTCACCTTCTTTCCCGTCCGCAGCCTGCCGCGGCTTGCGTTGCGCTTCCATGATGCCTGCGAGAATGAGTACGACTCCAACCTCTGCCGCGCGGGCAGAAGCCCCCAAGAAGCAGGCGGCAGCCGCGATGGCAGCCGGAAGCCTCATCGAACCGAGCGGCACGGCCAGATCTCGGCGAGTCGGGGAATTACGTTAAGGTTGGTGCTAAATCAAGGGAATCGGTTCCGAGAATCCAAGCAACCCCCAGCCCAATAACGACCATAGATCTCGGCGGACAAGCCGGAAGGGGCGCCGGAAGGACAGAAGCGAGGGAAGCGGCCGATTGGAGGCCGCGGACTTCGCGATCGGGTCCGGATTCGCCGGAGAGGACCCGCGAAGAAGAAAACGGCGTTCGCGAATGCTTTCTAGCAAGATCGTAATCCACGGAAACCGAAAAATCAAGGCGATCCGCAACGATTCGACTAAACGCGAGGCAGATGTTCCGATTCTTTCCGACGCGATGCAAGGCCCCGATTCGTTTCTGCGCGAACAGGCGCCCCGGATTGTCAAACGCGATGCAAGGTCCCCATCCGTCCCGACGCGAATCAAGCGCTCCGATTCGTTCCGGGCCGGCCCTCGGACCCCGGAAGCCGCGAAAGGGCCCGGGTTCCTCCCGGGCCCTTCCTCTGCTTATGAATCAGCCCGTATTGCGGAGCCCGGCGGCTATGCCGTTAATCGTAAGCAGAACTTCGCGCAGCAGCTCCGCGTCGTCCTCGTTTTGCGAACGCAAGCCTCTGAGCTCGGTCAGAAGCTGAACCTGCATATAGCTCAGCGGGTCGACGTAAGGGTTGCGCAGACGGATCGATTCCTGAATGACCGGAACGTTGTCCAGAATATCGTCTTGGCCCGTAATGGCGAGAATCATGTCCTGCGTCTTCGCGTACTCCTCCTCGATCTGGGAGAATATGCGGTCTTTGATCGCGATGTCCTGGATCATGCCCGCGTACTGCCGGGCGATCATCAGATCGGCCTTGCCGAGCGCCATCTGAAGATTATCGATCAGCGACCGGAAGAAGGAATATTCGCGGTACATCGTCCGCAGCGTCTCCAGACGGGCCGGATCGCCGTTCGCGAACTTCGAGAAAGCCGTGCCCGCGGCATACCAGGCCGGCAGCAGATAGCGGCTCTGCGTCCAAGCGAACACCCAAGGAATCGCGCGAAGATCCTCGAAGCGGTCGCTGCCTCTGCGTTTGGAAGGACGCGAGCCGATGTTCAGCTCTCCGACTTCCGGGAGCGGCGTCGACTCCTTGAAGAACGTCATGAAGTCCGGATCGCGGAAAATCAAGTCCTGATATTTCGTCTGGGCGTCGACCGAAATCTCCCGCATGATTTCTTCCCACTGCGATTCCGTGGAACGCTCCTGCTCCGGGTTGCGGGACAGGTAAGCCGCCGTGATCAGCGCGCCCGTGGCCTGCTCCAGGCTGCGGTAGGCAATTCCCTTCATCGAGTAGCGGGAGGAGAGCACTTCGCCCTGCTCCGTAATCTTGATTCCGCCGCCGATCGTATGAGGCGGCTGGGCCAGAATGCTCCGGTTCAGCGGCATGCCTCCGCGACCCAACGCTCCGCCGCGGCCATGGAAAAACTTAAGGCGGACGTTATGGGATTTGCCCATCCGGGTGAGCTCGTTCAGCGCGACCCTTAGCTCCCAGTTCGCCGTTACCATTCCGCCGTCCTTGTTGCTGTCCGAGTAGCCGAGCATGATCTCGTGCAGATCGCCCATGGCGGCTACGCTCTGACGGTATACCGGCAGCTTGAGCAGCGTATCCATAATCTGCGGAGCGGCATGAAGGTCGTCGATCGTCTCGAACAGGGGCGCCGCTTGCAGCGTACAGAAGACGTTGCCGTTCTCGTCGCGGCCGAACAGGCCCGCTTCCTTCGCGAATACCATGACTTCCAGAATATCGCTGGCGGCTTCGGACATGCTGATCAGATAGCTCGTAATGCATGCCGTACCGAACTCCCGCTGCGCTTTATAGATCGTCTTGTAGACGTCAAGGCACTCTTGGCTGGACTCGCTAAGCTCGATGCCTTCCCGCAGCAGCTTCTCGCCGCCGCCGAGCAAGCCGTGAAGCAGTTCGATCTTCTCCTGCTCCGACAGCTCCGCGTAGGCGCTCGCGACTCCCGCCTTGGCCAGCAGCTCCGTCATCGCGTTCTCGTGTTCCTTGCTGTGCTGGCGAACGTCCAATGCGGCCAGATGGAATCCGAACAGCTCGACTTGGCGGATCAGCTTCTTCAAGTGCGAATTCGCGACGAAGTCCGCATAGTGGTGGCGAAGGCTGCGATCGATAATCTCGATGTCCGCCTTGAATTCGTCGACGGACGAATAACGCTGCCTGGTGCCTTCGAACTGCTCTTCCCTCATGTTCTTCAGCTTTTGCAGCATGTATCTCAGCTTGACGCGGTAAGGCTCCTTGTCGTTCGTCCACGGCTCGACCGTCCGCAGCTCCACGTTTTCTCCGTCATCCTTGATCGACGCGAGCAGTTCCTCCGACACGTTCACGATGGTCGTGCTGAAGCTCAGGTGCCGGTTCAGCTCGCGAAGGCTGTTTTCGTATTTATGAATCGCGAGATTGCGCTGCATCTTCAGCGTCTGCCACGTCACCTCCGCCGTAACCGACGGATTGCCGTCGCGGTCGCCGCCGATCCACGATCCGAAACGAAGATAAGTCGGAACGTGCCACTGCTCTTCCGGATAATATTTCGTCAGACAGCGCTCCAGCTCTTCGTATACGTCGGGCAGAACTTCGAACAGCGTCTCGTGAAAGTAGTACATGCCGTTGCGCACTTCGTCGAGCACGGTCGGCTTGCGATCCCGCAGCTCGTCGGTCTGCCACAGGGTCAGCACTTCATTCTGCAACTTCTCCCGCAGCTTCTCCCTCTCGCGATACGTAAGCGTCGGATTGTCCAGCTCCATCACTTCGTCCGCGATCCGCTTGTGGATATCCAGCACGTCCCTGCGGGTAGCTTCCGTCGGATGGGCCGTCATGACCAGCTCGAGCGAAATGCCGTCCAGCATCCGGCGCACCTCGTCCACCGGGAGGTTTTGCTCCCTCAATTCCTGCACGACGCTCTCGATCGACCCCGGCTGAACCGACTCGCCGGCGGAACGCTCGTAATCGCGCTTGCGCCGGATGCGGTGATTCTGTTCCGCGATGTTCACGAGCTGGAAATAGATCGCGAACGCGCGAATGACCTGGTGACGGATTCCCGGCTCCAAGCCTCTGACGGTTTGAATGAAACCTTCGTACAGTTCCGGCAAATACTCCGCGCGCAGCGCCTTGCTCATTTCCCGTATTTTCTCGACATGTTCCAGCAGTTCCCGACCACCCTGATGCACGAGCACTTCTCCCAGAATGTTGCCTAGAAAGCGCACGTCCCTACGCAGCAGATGATTGGAAGGAGAACGTTGACTTGCAGTCGTTTCCGTCATCTCACTCACCCCAAACCTTGCTTCTCGAAATTAGAATGTCTAACCGCCCTTTTGGACGGGAATTGCCGACGCTCCGAGCGATCACATTTGAAAACAAGCCTTGCTAAGCAAAACGCCTTCGGCGTCCTCTTGACGCGGAATCGTGTTTTGTCGGAGGCGATTCAGAAAAGTATAGCGAATTTAATACTTCTGAATCATCAAGCTCATTGTTCACCGATCGTTCACCAAAAGCTCTAACTTTTATCATACTACATTGGTCGGCGAAAATCTTCTTTTAATTCATCTTTTCGTGATAAATATACCAAGCACCACTTGTTGTTAAGGACTTACGATGACCTACGACACCTTTATTTAATCATCGAAAACTCGAGATCGCCTTCTCTGAACTCCTTAGGTTATCGCCTTACGGACTTTCTGAAAGCTTTTCAAAAGTAAATGTTGTTGTCGAAACCCGGAATGTTTGGCTATCTCGGCGATCCGATAGTCAGTGTTCCGATTGGCGTAAGCCTTATGGTTTGCGCCGAAATGGTGTATTTATTCTGTAAGTTCTCAATACGTACATTGCAAGATTCGAAAATTAGCAACGTACAACATTTGAAATCGCTTTCATTTAAGTCGACTCCAAGTATTGCATATAAACTACAGAGGAAGATAGCCTATTTGGCGTTCAACGTCAATTCATATCTCTCTGTAATCTCTCTGTCGCCGAGGAGGTCGGGCTGCGGGTGTCGGAG
>JAEZZE010000401.1 GCA_023418755.1 Bacillota bacterium
GATTCGGGCGTTCTCCAGCACAATGGGGCCGGTCGGCCGTTCCTTGCGCGGATCGGGATACGGAGGCGTCGGAAGCCGCTTCTCTCCTTCGGTCAGAACGTAGGTGGCGTATCCGAAAGCCGGCACGCGCGCGATGAGCAGAACGGTCAAATAATGGTGGCCCCAGTAAGGATTAAAGCCGCTGCCGACGACTTGATGACGAACCGGGCTGCCGGTGCTGTCCGTTACCCGAATTGCCGAGAGATCTCCCTGCCAATCCCAGAGCGTAATCTCGGTCGCCTCCTCCCGCTCGAACGAGGCGGAATTGAACAAATGGACGATGCGCGTCTTGCCCGATCCTCGTTCCACATGGCTGATGCGATATCGGTCCGCCCGGAATCCGGCCCCCGAGCCTTCCGACGTCGCGGCGGGACGCTCCGCCTCCTCTCCTCCGTACTTGGAAGTGTCGATGGCGTCGACGATTCGCTGCATGGCCAGCTTGCGCACGCTGTTGGCGGTCGCCATCGTATTTTGAAACAATCCCATCGCGTGCTCCCGCGTCGCCACGACTCCGGAGCCGGGCAAAATATCGTGAAACTGGTTAAACAGCACGTTTTTCCACGCATCGGCCAGCTGCTCCGACCGATAAGGGAAGCCCGCCGTCAATGCCGCGAACGTCCCGAACGATTCGGCTTCGTTAAGGGCCGCTTCTCCATAGCGGTTAGCCATCTTGATCCGGCTCTGGCTCGTGTAGCAGCCCGTAAATACGAAATTCCTCTCTCCGCGAACTACGGGCAGCCGGTCTGCGATCGCGTCGGTCAAGCGAAAGAAATCCCGGAAGGTTCCGAACGATACGGCGGGGTAGATCGGCCAGCCTGCCATATCTATAATTCTCTCGATATCTCGCCGAGTTGGGCCGCCCCCGTGATCCCCGACCCCGTAAACCTTCAGCATCGTGTCCAGTCCGTAGCGCTCGCAAAATTCCGGCAAATACCAGGCCATATCGGCAGAGATTTCCCCGTTGTACCAGATCGGCTCCCGGTAAGCCGTCACCGCCCTCCCGGAAGGCGCGTACCAGCGATACAGCCGATGCCCTTCGTCTCCCCGGCAATGGTAATAATACTTGACGCCGCCGTCCGCCAAAATTTCCGGCACGTTCTCGCTATGGCCGAACGTATCGGGCTCGAAATCGAGATCGAACGATTCGGGATCTATTTCCAGCAATCGGGACAGATAGCGCCTCGTATATAACAGATGCCTCGAGAGGCTTTCTCCGCTAGGCATATTTTTGTCCGCTTCGACCCAATGGGACGCCGTCACCTCCCAGCGCTGCTCCTTGATTCTTCGTTTGATTTCCTCCAGCATCTCGGGAGCGTGCTCCTCGACGATTCGATAGATGGCCGCCTGCGATTGGGAGAACCGAAAATCGGGATATCGGCGCATCAAATCCAGCACGGTGCGAAACGTATCCAAAGTGACCGCTACCGTCTCGTCCCAGCCCCACATCCAATTCATATCGATATGGGCATGACCCGCGCAGATCATGCGATAGCTTTTGCATTCCGCGGACAGAGAAGCAAGCGTCTCCTCCGCCGCCAGCGCCGCTTCCTTCGTAATCGTTCCCTCGGCTTCCGCCCGATTCGCCAGATCGGTTACGGCTTTCTCCAGCAGAGCGTCGTACTTGCCGTTCTTAATCTTCGACAGCTTCGTTGCATAGCCCAATTGGGCTATCGCTCTCTCGCTCCAATAATGCTTCGGCTGAGCGGCATTCATCTCAGCCAGCATAGATTCATATGTGCTCATCGTACGGTCCTCCGATTTCTCTCTTATGCCATGTTAAGTCTGCGGATATCTAATTGATAATGACTTTGTCGCTTCGAATATAGGCGGATTTGTACCAGTAAATTCTGAATTCCAATTGATGGCCCGCCGTTGCGTTCACGAAATCCAAGCTAAAATCCTGAAATTCGTTCGCCGCCGTAAATTCCTGACGAGTCACCGTTCTTGATGCCAATACCGCAGATGTCGTCGCATCATATACGTCCAAGTGGACAACGTTGTTGTTATCGAACGTATGGTTATCGATCAACATTCTGAAAAAGGCAGTCCGGTTGCCTGTCGGAATATCCGTTGCATAAGGTCCGTACAGCAAATAGCCGTTGTTATCCTGTCCGACGTTCGCCGACCAGCCTTCCAGATCTTTTCTGCCGATCTGGTGATAGGAAGAGTCCTCCGTTTCGTAGATGCCCCTTCTATCCCGAACGGATACGTCGTCAAAAGAGACCGTGCTATTCCCGACAGCCCCGGAAGATCCGCCGTTTAACCCCGGATACCCGCCCGTACGGGTATTGTGCGCCCATTGATAAGGGTAGTAGCTGGGCTCCTGCTTCCCATCCTCCCATACTTTTCCGTACAGCGTTCCATTATCGTTCTTAAGCTTGAACCAGTACCACGTATCGTTGGACCAATGAAATGTATAGCTGGGTCCGAAGGCGACTCCGTCATCCAGAAATGCGACCGTATGGTGATCGTTGTAGAAAATCAGGTTATACCCTTTTCCGTCCACGGTGTTGTTGGCAATGCTCACGCCCGCTCTTGCGTAACCTCCGTCCGTCCAGGAGTCCACCCTAACTTTGGCGGTAACCTCAATATTGGAGGGAAAAGGGATGCCGCTGTTGCTGATCAAAGCTTTCTTCGGGTCGCCCAACGCGGTAGAGGTCTGTCTGAGCACTTGGTTCGTCTCGCTCCAAGCGCCGTTAAACGTTGTCCATACCGTTCCGAGGCTGTTATCGTCAAAATTATCGCTCAGCTCCAAACGCTCATTGTCGCGCACCAATGCGGCATGGGGATCGGGATCGCCGTTTTTCACCAGAATTCTGTCGTAGGTAATATCCGCGTTCCCATACCAGTACACCCTGAACTTAAGCGTATGTCCTTCTGTCGACACATAAGGGAGCGTAAAAAATTCGTAATGATCGGTTTGCACGAATTGTTGTCTTGTAATCTCCCGGGAGGCGATCAGCGAGCTTATCGTGCTATCATATACCTCGATTCGCATGACTTTTGCATTATCGAAAGAGTTGTCGGTTATTTTCGCTTTGAATATGGCTAGATTCTCTCCGCCCACGAGTCCGGTCCGATCGGGACCGGTAATCATATAGCCCTCGCTATCGCTGCTATGAAGCGCTTGCCAGCCGTCCGATACGGCGTTCCCTATATCGTGCGTCGCGCTCTCGGCTTCGTAGATAACGTCGTAGCCGATCCCCGGACCGCTCGTTTCGTTGGCTAATCTGGCCCTCTTGGCATAATTGTCATTGCCGTACGGGTTATTGTCGTCGCGGTAATAGATCCATTTCGTTCCTAAAATATCAACCAGGGTAGCGCCGTCGTTCCCGTAAGAATATTTGGACGGGATAACCGGATTTTGACCGAGCTTCTGCCAATTCAACAGGTCCGTGGACTTGGCCAGGGCGACCGTCCAGTAGGCGGTGCTGAAATCCGCATAGCCGCTTGCAGCCGTGGAAGCTTCATAGGCCATATAGTAAACGCCGTCCTCCAGAATGATCCCCCGGCGTCCCGCCGTGCCTTCGTCGTAGGAGCCGGCCGGACCCGCGGGCAAAACCGGGTTCCCCGAATATTTGGTAAAGGGGCCCGAAGGAGAGGGAGCTGTGGCGACTCCCGTATACATTTGATTGGTCGTCGTGTTAAACCCGTGATAGAACAAATAATAGGTGCTGCCCTTCTTGACCAAGTTCGGCGTGCCGATCCCTCCGCTATCCCAAGTCCCGGCCGAGGCGGTCAGCAAAGTCCCCTGTTTCGTAAAGTTGATTCCGTCCGTCGAGGTGGCGAGCGTGATACTGTAGCCGTTGGCCGAGCTTTCCGTATACAAATAGAAGGTTCCATCCTCGTAGAAGGCTCCCGGAAAGCTTTCGTAGCTGACGCCCGGATCGGGCGAAAGCACCCTCACCGGAGTGGAGAAGTTGACGCCGTCGGTCGTCGCGGTCATCGCCACGCCAAAGCTGTCGCCGCCGATAAAATAGTTGTAGTAGGTATCTCCCACCTGCACAAAGCCGGGGAAACACATATTATAATCCTTACCCATCTTGGTATTCACATTGTCCTGAACGACATAGCTCTCGTTGTTCCACAGGCTTTCGAAGCTGACCGGATAGCTGCTGTCGGCGGCTTTGGCGGAACCGCCCGTTACGAGCTCGAACGCAACGCAGAGTACAAGGGCCGTTACGAACTCGCTTAACTTCTTCATCATGCTTCCTCCTCCGTTTTCGATAGATCAGCCTTTGACCGCGCCGGCGGTCATTCCTTTCATGACCTGCTCTTGAAAAAGAATATAAATCACGATGGTCGGAATCGCGGCTATCGTGATCGCGGCCAGCGTGAGTCCGTAACTCGTCGAAAAGCCGGACGTGAAAATATTCAAGCTCAAAGGCAGCGTCTTCAGAGAAGCTTTGCTGATAAAAACGAGAGCGAACGCATACTCGTTCCAAAATGACAGGAAGCTCAGTATTCCCGTCGTCGCAAGCGCGGGCCTGGATAGGGGCAGCATGATTCTGACGAAAAATCCCCAGATCCCCGAGCCGTCGACGAATGCGGCTTCTTCCAGCTCGCGCGGCACGGTCGCCATAAAGGCGGAGATCACGAAGATGGCCACCGGCAGGGAAAAAGCCGTGTAGGGCAGAATCAGCGCGGCATACGTGTTCAACAGGTGGAGCTGCTTCATGATGATGAACAGCGGCACCAGCGTGCTATGGATCGGAATGAGCATTCCGACCATAAACATGCCCACGATCGCCGGCTTCAGCTTAAACCGAAATCTCGACAGAATATACGAGGCCAGCGATCCGACCAGCAGCGTCAGAACCAAGGAACAAACCGTAACTCCTATCGTATTCGAAAAGCCGATCCCCATCTTCCCGACCGACCAGGCTTTGGAGAAATTGGAGAGCATCCATTCGGACGGCAAGCTGAACGGCTCCAGAAAAAACGCCCGATCCGTCTTGAAGGCGCTGAAGACCATCCATACGAGCGGATAAACCGTCAATAAGGCGTATAGGGCAAGAATCGCTCCAATAGATAGGGAAAACCATCTTCGGCCAGTCGCGCCGGAGCCCCCGATTGAAAGATTGCCGGTACGCAAAGCTGTCATTGCATCGTTTCCTCCCTGCTGTCCGATCAAGAGATTAAGAGATTGAATGATCTCTTCTCATCGCCAGTTGACTGACCACGATAATCGTGAAGCTGATCAGAATCATAACCGTCGATATGGCGCTTCCGTACCCGTAGCGATAGATGCTGAACGTATTATTGTACATATAGGTCGCCAGCACCTCCGTAGCGTGCGCCGGGCCTCCGCCGGTCATAATAAAGATCATATCGAACACCTTCAAGCTGCCCGCTATGCAAAGTACGACCGCAGTCTGAACCGTGCCCCAAATCATAGGCAGCGTGACCTTGCCCAATTTGACCCAACCGGCCGCCCCGTCGATTTTGGCGGCGTCGTTCACCTCCGACGGAATGTTGGACAAAGCCGCCATAAACAGCAGCAAATACAGACCGACGTAATTCCAGATCAGAGGGGGAATCAAGGAATAGATGGCGATAGCGGGATCTCCCAGCCATTGCGCCTTCAAGGAATCCAATCCCAGCCGCTCCAAGGCAAAGTTCAATATCCCGATTTGCGGGTGGTAGATATATTGCCAGATCATCCCGATAACGACGGAGGAAAGAACCATCGGCAGGAAGACCGCCGCCCTGACGAATCTGTGAAAAAAAGAGCTTCTGGTCAGAAGCAAGGCAATAAGAAGCGCCAACGGCACCTGTCCGAACACGGACGCCGCCACGACAATAAGGTTGTTCTTCAGCGCCTTCCAGAAAGTCGAGCTTTGCCCGATTTCGATATAATTATCGAAGCCGATAAATTTAGCGGAGCCGATTCCCGACCAATTAAAAAAACCGTAGTACGTCGACCAGAAAATCGGCGTAATTACAAACAACAAAAATAGCGCGGTTGCCGGCAACAATCCGATAAAGATGAACCAGCTCTTATGCTTTGCTGTCATTCCGCTCTCCCCTCAAGTAGGAAGCCCCCTGCGACAGGAGGGCTTCCGTCATTCCCTCTTATTTGCCCAACGCTTGCTCGACCGCTTTCTGGATTCTGTTCGCCACATCCTCCGGCTTCGCTCCCAGAAGCACTTCCATCAAGCCGTTATTAACGGCATCCGTTCCCGCCGCCGGAAGGACGGCGTCATAGACCGGCGTCAGCTCCAACGTGCCGACCAGCCGATTGGCTTCGGCGAAGAGCGGTGAAACCTTGTCGGGCGACGCTTCGACTTTGTAGCTGACGAGCTTGTTGTTGTCCACGCTCAATTTTTGCGCTTCCGGCCCGGCCAAGGCGTAGATCAATTCGAAGGCGGCCGCTTTTTTGTCTCCGGAAACTTTGGAGCTCATGGCCGGTCCGAGACCCGCTACGCCGGAAGTCGCTTGCGGATTGCCCTTGCCTCCCGGAATGGAAGGCAGAACCGTCAGGTGCGTCGCTTCCAGAATATCCGGCGGCGATTGGGAGACCAGGTTCGTAATCGCCCAGGCCCCTTCGATGAACATGGCCGCTTTGCCTTGATTGTAAAGCTGCTCCTGTCCTACGTTGTCAATACTGCTGAATCCGTCTTGAAACGCTCCGATGTCGGACAGTTCCTTCAAATAGCCGAGCGCCTGGATAAACTCGGGATCGGTAAATTGCGCGCCGTCCAGACTAGCCGCCTTCAAGAACCATTCCGTGCCGGTGACCCTGTCGGCGAGCGCGCTGAATATCGAGGACTGAGCGAGCCACGTCGCCTTATTTCCCAGCGCGATCGGGATAATATCTTTAGCTTTGAATGTATCGATTGCCGTTTTCAGTTCGTCCCACGTTTCGGGTACCTTGACGTTGTTTTCGTCAAACAAGGTCTTGTTGTAATAAACGAAAGAGGTCGGCGTCAATTCCATCGGAACGGAGTAAACCTGATCGCCGAAAGTGAAGTCGGTGAAGGAGTTCGGCAGAAAATTGTCCCGCCACTCCGGCTTGTCTTGCAGCAGCTCGTCGATCGGCCCGATGGCTTGTCCGTCGACCAGTTCCTTCGTCATGGCTCCGGCCCAGGTGAGGAACACGTCGGGCATGTCGTTCGCGGCGGCGGCCGTTTTCAGAAGCGTCTTATACGAATCGTGCGGCGTGGCCAGCATCTCCAATTCAATGTTGGGATGCTCCGCCTGGAACTTCTCGATCAGTTGCAGGAACGCCTTCGTTACTTCGTCGTCGCCCGTCCACGCATGCCAGAACTTTAATTTCACAGGTTTCGCACCGGATTCGGCGGCGCCGGAGCTCGGCTTCTCGCTCGCTTCCGAATTCGTTGCGTCGTTGTTTTTCCCGCATGCCGTCATAACGATCAGCAAGACCGAGATGACGACCAGCCAGCTTTTTTTCATTTTCATTCTCCCCTTCGCTATTTGTAGCCGCTTACAATACTGAATCTTACATTGCATCATTCATTTAGTCAATACATTTTATAATTCATTTGTTAAGACATTGATTGTGGCAATAGACAGATTCTCCTTTTCAAAGTACTATAAATCATATAGAATAAAATATATTATGACATTTGGGCGAGGAATGTATGGAGCAAAATAAAAAACCATTGCACATCCAGATCAGGGAATATATCAGAGGGCAGATCGACGAGGGCATATTGAAGGAAGGCGACCAGCTTCCGACGGAAGCGGAGCTTATGTCGCATTTCAAGGTCAGCCGCGTGACGATCACGACGGCAATCAAGCATCTGGTCAAGGAAGGGCTTGTGTACCGGATTGCCGGCAAAGGAACATTCGTCAAAGCCGCCGAAATGAATCATTATTTGGACAACCCTCGGTTAAAGGAGATTAATCCCAAGCTGATCGGCTTCGTTATGCTTCCTTTCCACGACAACTTTACTTATCGCTTGCTTTACGGCATCGAAGAGGCCTGCCGCGATGCGGGGTATACGCTCATCGTGAAATCCGTTTTCTCCCAGGAGGAGGAGCAGGCGGCCATTCGCGAGATGGTGGCCGCGGGAGCGGCGGGATTAATCATCTGTCCGGTAGACGGGGAATCGTACAACGAGGAAATTTTGCAGCTTCGCGCCAACAATTTCCCGTTCGTGCTGGTGGACAGGTTTCTGCCCGGAATCCAGACGAACGCCGTCTATTCGGACAATTATCAGGGCGGCGAGATGGGCGCGGAATACTTGGCCGGCTTGGGACATCGCAAGATCGGCGTCGTATCCTCTCCCAAATCGAAGACGTCCAGCGCCGAAGAACGTTTCCGCGGATATCTGGATTTCGCCAGTCAGGCGCTGCTGCAGGTGGAGCCGCGGCATTGGCTGACCCGAACGGACGATGAATTGCCTTATCACGACGAGATCAATTCGATGGAGCGAATCCGGGAATGGCTTGCGAAGAATACCGACGTAACGGCCGTCTTCGCCTTGAATCCGCTGGATGCCGTGTACGTCGCCAAGGTCGCGGAGTCCTTGAATATCCGGGTTCCCGACGATCTGGCGATTCTGTCCTTCGACGATCCGGGAATTCGCGATCTGCATCATCCCTTCTTCGGCTTCATCGAGCAGAACCTGGAGGAAATCGGCGCGCAAGCCGTCAATCTGCTCGTCGAAACGATCGGCGATCCCGCCACTTTACGCCAAATTAAAATTCCGGTCGCTTTGCGGCCGGGCTTATCAACGGGGAATAAACCCTTTACCGCGTACGCGACGAAATGAATGCGGGCACGTTCGGGGCTCGCAAGAGAAATGAGAGAGGGCAGCGGAGCGATCGACTCCCGCTGCCCTCTCTCGCGTCTCGGCTGCCTCACAGTATCGGAGACAGAAGCCGGGACACCGACTCTTTAATTCGGATAAGCCGCGAACGGCGAGCGTATTTTTCCGGCGTCAATATCTCCGACACCTTGATGTCCTCTCGGAAAGCATCCGCCAGCTTCCCCGAAATCTCCTTGTCGTAGAGGAACGCGTTCACCTCGAAATTCAGCTTAAAGCTTCTCACGTCCATGTTCGCCGTGCCGACCGAGGCGATCTCCTCGTCCACGACGATCGTTTTCGCGTGCATGAATCCGTTGCGGTACAGATAGACGGATACGCCAGCCTTAAGCATTACGCCGATATGCGACAGCGTAGCCCAGTAAATAAACGGATGATCCGGTTTGTCCGGAATCATGATGCTCACCTGCACCCCGGACAGAGCCGCAATGCGCAGAGCGTCCAAATAACCGGCGTCCGGAACGAAATAGGGCGTCTGGATGAGAATGGACCGTTTGGCGGAGGAGATCATTTTCACGTAACCGTTCTTGATGTACTCGAGCTTCGACTCCGGGCCGCTAGCCACGATCTGCACGCCCGTCTTCCCGCTCCCAGCTCCCGGCCCGGGAAACAAATTCGGGCGGTAGTGGATGTCTTCCCGGGAAGCTTGATTCCAATCGAGAATAAATCGCGTCTGCATCGCTTGCACCGCGCCGCCCCGAATCCTCAGATGCGTATCCCGCCAGTAGCCGAACTTAGGGCTCAATCCCAAATATTCGTCTCCGACGTTGAAACCGCCCACGTACCCGATTTTCCCGTCGATGATGACGAGCTTGCGATGGTTCCGGTAATTGAGCCGAAAGTTGATCAAACGGAATTTGGAGGGGAAGAACGCCTCCGCTATGCCGCCCGCTTCGCGAAGCTCCCCCAGACTCCGGCCGTTCAGTCTCCTCGAACCCAGCTCGTCGTACAATAGCCGGACGCTTACCCCGCTGCGCGCCTTCTCGGCGAGCGCCCGAATCAGCTTCGCTCCCAATTCGTCCTTCTGTATAATGTAGTACTGGATGTGGATATGGTCCTTCGCCTCCGCGATATCCCGGAACAAACGGTCGAACTTCCGCTTGCCGTCGAGCAGCAGCTCCACCTCGTTGTCCTCGGAATACAGGGCTAGCTTCGCCTTTAGATGCATCACGATCAGATCGTGGTAATCGTTGGCCGCGGGATTGCGCATCGCATGGCCCGTTTCGCTGACGCGAACGAGCTGTTCCTTCGCCGCTTCCTCCGTTCCGGTCCGATCGATCTCTTTCCACTCGAACAGCCGGGTTCTCTTGAAATTTTGCGCGAAAAACAAATACAGCACGAATCCGAGCAGCGGGATAAAATACAGCACCAGCAGCCATGCCCATGTCGAGCCGATATCCCTTCGTTCCCGAAAAATGATGACCGTAGCAAGCGTCATGTTCAGAATAAGGATTGCGCTTAATAACCATGAAAGCACATTCATGTGGATAACCTCCGAAGTACGATCCTGCCGCATGGGCCGTCTTAATCGATATTAACAGGGAGTGGGTCCGAATTTCTAGATTTTTCGGATATTCCTGCGGTTATCAACAGACTCATTCACATATCCACAGGCTTTTCCACAGTTTACGCACAGTTTACGCTTAATTTACGCACAGGTTATCCAACAATAAAAGACCGCCAAGGAAAACGATCCCTGGCGGTCTGAATGACGTAGGAGTTAATGGGCGGTTTTCTGTTTTGCCAATTCCACGCTGCCGCCTTTCGCTTCCTCATCCGGCATCTTGTTGGACGTCCGGAGCGGAATTTCGCGCAGAAAGAGGACAAGAACTAGAGCGACGACGACGAGAGCCGCGCCTGACAGGAAGACGGTCGTCAAGGAACTGCTCAGGGCGTCGCGCAGCGTATCGATCATCTTCGCAATGAGCGGTTGAACGTCTTCCGGCAGCGTCTGCCGCAGTTGCTCCAGCTTCGGTTGATCCAAAAGCATCTCCGGATTCTGGAACGCGGCGACCTGCTTGGCCGTCTCGGGGTCCAGGTCGGAGAAGTGGAAGGCATCGCTCGATGCGGCGGCCTTCTTCATGTTGCTCGTCAAGCTGGATTGCATGATGGTGCCCATCACCGCGATCCCGATCGTGCCGCCCAGATTTCGGAACAGCTGCGACGATGCGGTCGCTACGCCGAGCTGAGCGGGACTGACCGCGTTCTGGACCGTGAGCGAGAATACCGGCATCCCTACGCCGAGGCCGATTCCGAACACGATCATCGCGACGACCGCCATCCAGACGCTGTTCATGTATGCCATGATCAGCATTCCCGCGATCATGATCGGAAAGCCTATCACCGCGTACTTCTTGTATTTTCCCGTCTTCGTAATCCATTTGCCCACCAATGCGCTTAGAATGACCATCGAGATCGACATCGGCATCGTCACGTAACCGGAATAAGTAGGCGAGATACCCTCCACGCCTTGCACGAAGAACGGCAAATAGATCAAGGCCCCCATCATGCCGGCGTTCATAATAAAACCGATCACGTTGGATAAGGTCACGATGTCATTGCGGAACAGGCTCAATGGAAGCACGGGGCTAGCCGCTTTCGTCTGAGAGTAAATAAAGATCAGAACGAACACGATCGCCGCTCCGAACAAACCGAGAATTTCCGGGGAGTTCCATTCGTATTTCGTCCCTGCCCACGAGAAGCCGAGCAGCAAAGCCGTGATCGTTAAGCTGAGGAACAAGGAACCCCAGTAGTCGATTTTCTCCGAGACGTTCCGCTCCGTCTTCGGGAACAACGTCCAGATCATGAAGAAGGCGACAACGCCAAGAGGGAGAAAGATCCAGAACAGCCACTTCCATTCCATGTTGTCGACGAGCCAACCGCCAAGAGCCGGCCCCAGCACGCTGGAGAATCCGAATACGGCCATCATGATCCCCGTCCACTTGCCTCGTTCCCGAGGGGCGAATAAATCCCCGACCGCGGTAAACGCCGAAGCCATAATGATGCCGGCGCCGATTCCTTGGATCCCCCGATACGCGATTAGCTGATAGATATCCTGCGAGAATCCGCATAGGAACGCTCCGATGAGGAAGAATACGATCCCTGCGAGAATAAACGGCTTCCGGCCGTAAATGTCCGACAGCTTGCCCACCAGAACGGTTGCGATAGTCGATGTCAGCATGTAGATGGTAATGACCCAGGTGTAGTATTCCATGCCGCCCAGTATGGCGATAATTCGCGGCATGGCGGTGCTTACGATCGTCTGGTTGATCGCGGAGAAAAACATCGCCACGATAATGGCGAACATGATGGTCACTTTGCGTTTATGAGATAAATCTTCCACGTTCTCTTCTCCCTTATGCCCGTTCTCTTTCGTTAAGCCTCATTATGTCTTCCTTATTCATCTCGCACCTCACGATAGGTGTCAGGACGGATTTGGCGGATCCATTTTCACCATTTTCTCTAACAATTCGATTAACAGCCGGGCTTCTTTCGCTTCGAGCCTGGACAGATAATGCTCGAGTATTTCGTTCCGTTCGCGAGTCGCCTGCTCCAGAACTTTCTTCCCTTGCGCCGTCCCCTCCACCAGAATCGCTCTTCGGTCCGCCTTGTCCTGGACCCTGTTCACGTATCCGGACTTTTCCAGACGGTCGATCATGACGGTAACGGCGCTCGGCTTAACTTCCATCTTCTCCGCGATCTTGGTTAATTTGCATGGGCCGTGTTTAATGATGAAATGAAGCATAAACATTTGCGGTCCCGTAATTTGCGCCTTCATCTTGTTCAGGATATCGGATTGCATGGCGTGTATGAACGATTGAAGGACAAATTGAAATCTTTGCAGCTGCTGATCCATTCTCTCCCTCCTCGCCCTCATATATTTCATAGTTTAATATTTAGACCGTTTAAATATTAAATCGCTTCAGCGTTTGTGTCAACTCCGGGCTTTGGGCTTTGGGCTTCGGGCTTTGGAGTCTGCGCTACTGGATGGTATAGTAGTAAGTATCACGAATAAAGGAACGGGATGGCCCATGATTTTCCAACGCAACGAAACGTTTGGCGGTTACTTGCGAGCTTATCCGGTTACGTCCGTCATCTTGGCCGTTAATCTGATCGTGTTTCTGCTCGACCATCTGGTTCTGGACAGAGAACTGACGGTTAGAGGCGTGTTCTACATGGAGCCGTATTTCAATCGATACGGGCTGGAGGAGCCTTGGAGATACGTGACTTCCATCGCCCTGCACGACGGATGGGAGCACCTGCTGTTCAATTGCTTTTCCCTGCTGATTTTCGCCCCTCCGCTCGAACGGCTGCTCGGGCATTTTCGCTATTTCTTCTATTACCTCCTAGCCGGCATAGCCGGCAACGCGCTCAGCGCGATCGTGCACCTCGGTTCCGAGCACGCCTCCCTCGGAGCTTCCGGCGCGATCTACGGGTTGTTCGGCGCCTATTTGTTCTTGGCCGTCTTCCGTCAATTCGCGCTTGACGAAGCTACGCGGAAAACCATTTATATTACGCTCATATTCGGATTGGTCTATTCGCTCCTCATGCCTAGAATCAATATTTGGGCCCATCTCGGCGGCGCTTTGGCAGGATTCGCCCTAATGGGATTGTTCGTCGCGAGCAGGACAAAAAGGCGCGGGAACGGATGAAACGAAGTTGTGACGATTCGGAAACAGTTCGCCGATTGACGGCCAATGCGCTTGAACGCAAGCCGGATTATGCTAAAATGTTCCTTGGTACTTTCTGGAGGGGTTGACATTCCGGACCGGATTATGACGAATTGAGAGGAATCGCATCATGAACCGTATCCAAAACTCTTTACTATTCTTCAAAGTTACGGGAGAGCTGCGCAAAGACAAATACGAATTCAAGGTCGCTCCGTGGAAGCTGCTTCTGGAAACTCAGCGGTACTACGAGATCCGGCCCGAGAACGGCGCGGTCAAAAGAATCTATAAGGAAAAGCTGAACACGCCGGTCGTCGAGACGAAACAATACGCCAACGGAGTGCTGAGCTGCTCGGCCTTCTGCACGGAGGATCGCATCGAAGAGCTGCAACGGCTCATCCTTAACCAATTGCAGTCGAGCATCAAGACGTATATGGAGGATCTCAAGATGAACCAGCAGGCGCTGAACCGCTATACGTCCAGCCTCTAGAACCGGGAATCCCCTTGCCGCATGCCGGCAAGGGGATTTCTTCTTCTTTTGCGCCGACGGACAAGCAATTCCGGCGCTGTTGCGTTAAACTGGAAATAGCCGTTCCAACTTCATTATGAAACCGGAGGTATGAGTCTTGGAAATCGTTTACCACGGACATTCTTGCATCCAGATCGTCACGGAAGGAAAATCGCTGCTCTTCGACCCGTTCCTGAGAGGCAATCCCCTGGCGGTAACGAAGCCGGAAGACATTCGCGCCGACTACGTTTTGCTTACCCACGCGCACACCGACCACATTCTCGACGCGGAGCCGATCGCCAAGGCGAACGACGCGACCGTCGTCGCCACCTTCGAGCTGGCCATGTACATGTCCGCCCGCAAGAAGCTGAAAACGATCGACATGAATATCGGAGGAACGGTCGATCTGGGCTTCGCCAAGGCGAAGATGATTCAGGCGTTCCACAGCTCGGGCATCTTCCTGGAGGACGATCAAGTCATCTACGGAGGCATGCCCGCCGGCTTTATCGTGCAGGCCGAAGGCTTGACGCTGCTCCATGCCGGAGATACGGCGCTGTTCTCGGATATGAAGATGATCGGCGATCGGCATCCGATCGACATCGCTTTCCTGCCGATCGGCGACCATTACACGATGGGCCCGGACGACGCGCTGCAAGCCGCCGAGTGGTTCGGCGCCAAGCTGGTCATTCCGGTTCACTACAATTCGTTCCCCGCCATCCGTCAAGACTCGGAGGATTTCGCACGGCGTTTGGCCGCTCAAGGCCAGCGCGGCTACGCGCTCGCTCCGGGGGAGAAGCTGGAAGTTACGGTATCGTCGTTAAGTCGTCTGCTCGCGCGGGACGGATAGCAGCATTGGGCGAATATCCGCCGCTCTAGCCTCTCGACCGCCCCAGCCCCGCCCGTCGGGGATTCCGGATCGCCTCCTCCTTTTCCTCGCCGGCCGAAACCTGTCGGGGGCCGGGCGAGACGATCCGGACCGCGCGGGCATAACGTTCAGCGGAGCGTACTTTGACCCGGGGAAGCGCCGTAAGCTATTCAGCGGGAGCGCGCTTGACCCGGGGAGGCGCCGTACTGTTTTTTGAACAGATGATAGAAATGGCTCAGGTTGTCGAAGCCCGACTCGTAGGCGATCTCCAATATTTCCAGCTTCGTCGTCAGCAGCAGGTTCCGCGCGTACCCCAGACGAAGCCGGTTAATATAAGCGGTCGGAGTGGTCTGCAAGTATTGTTTGAACACGCGGTTCAGATGGCCGGCGCTGCGTCCCGCCAAGTCGCCCATCCGGCTCAGGCCGCCCGCGAAGTTCTCCTTCTTCTGCATTTCGAGAAGCAGCTCGTCCAGCCATGCGGGCATCGCCTTCTTGTCCTCTCCCGCGTCTTCGAAGGCAAAGTGCGCCAACGCATCGATCAGCCAGCTTCGCGCGGCCAGCCTCGCCTTCGTCTTGTCGATCGTCCCGTACAGGGCGATCTGCCCCCCTTTGCGAACCAAAGCATCCGTGTCGGAAGGCGTCAACCGCAGAACGGGAGGCAGCTTCGCCCGCTTCAGCCGCTGGGAAAGACCGGAGCTGCCCGCGTATTCGAAGGCGCTCTCCACCGCCTCGGGATAGAAGTTCACGTTCATGAACCGGCAGTCCGACTCGTCATAGAAGTCGTAGCCGTGCGTATCTCCCGGGCGGATGAACACCATCGCCCCTTCTTCCAACACCTGCGTCTCCCCGTTGATCAAATGCGAGCACCGTCCGGCTAGAATAAGGAAGATTTCGTAATAATCGTGGCCGTGCATCGGCGTCGCATGCCGGAGTGAATATTCGATATGGAAATTGGATTGCACCTGCGGATCGATCAGCGCCGCGGCTCGCAGCATCATCGCCTTCATCCCGCACCCCCTCCTTATGTTGTTCACGACATCCGCCATGTTAATATAGCACAAAAGAAGCGGCCTCAATACAAGACTCCTCCGAAAGGCGGATGCTATGATCGAGCTATTCCGGAGTAAATCTCCCTGTTGATCCCAAAGTCTATATACGGGATTAGCACAAGTCATAGCCATGACAATCAGGAGGAATGCAGATGAGGCAGTTGACTCTGAACGGTGCCTGGCGGATGAAGCGGACCGATGAGACGGAGTGGATCGACGCCGTCGTTCCGGGATCCGTCTTTAACGACCTGCTCCGCGCGGGCAAAATGGAGGATCCGTTCTATCGCGACAACGAGATGGACATTTTGGAGCTGACGAAGTTCGATTACGAATACGAAAGAAGCTTCGAGGCGGACGGGACGCTGATGGGCATGGACGTCGTCCTGCTGCGCTGCGAAGGGCTGGATACGCTGTGCGAGGTGTCGATCAACGGAACATCCGTGCTGAATGCCGACAACATGCACCGTACGTACGAAACGGACGTCAAGGGCGTCCTCGTGCCGGGCAGGAACGACATTCGCGTCGTGCTGCGGTCTCCGACCCGCTTCGTGCTGGAGAAGGATAAGGAGCTTCACCTGTCGAGCTGCGCCGACGCGGTTCCGGGCATCTCCCATCTCCGGAAGGCGCACAGCATGTTCGGTTGGGACTGGGGCCCGCAGCTGCCGGATTCGGGAATCTGGCGGGACATTTCGATCCGCGGATACGACGCGGGCCGAATCGACGACGTGTACGTGACGCAGGAACACGGAGCAGGCTTCGTCCGCCTCGACGTCCGGACGAACGTCGAGCGTTGGGCCGGCGACGGCTTGACCGTGGCGGCCGTTCTGGAGTCTCCGGACGGAGCCGTTGCGAACCGGGAAGCTCCCGCGGATAGCGGCGGCGCTTCGCTGGGCTTCGACGTGAGCGACCCGCGGCTATGGTGGCCTCGCAATTACGGCGGCCAGCCGCTATATTC
>JAEZZE010000430.1 GCA_023418755.1 Bacillota bacterium
TTCCGACAAAGGCTTGCGGAACTTGACGACGACTTCGTCCACGGAATAGTGGCTGGCGTTGCCATTGTCTTCTCCGGTTCGCACCGTCGTATCCGCGTTCGTGCCGGGCACGACGGATTCGATGCGATAACGGCCTTCCTGAGGATAAGGGACAACCCGGAGATTGCGGCGTTGGTGCCGCTCGACCGCCTGGATGACTTCCGCGTTGACGAGAGCGACGACGCTATGGCCATTGGCGTTATCCGGCCTTTCCGCCAAGACGAAAAAGCTTTTCCCGCCCGCGGGAAATACCGGCGTAGAGAAGCTGGCCTGCTTCTTGGCCGCCGTCCGCGCTCGCGCCAGATAAGGCTTGGCTTGCTCCATGATGTCGGGGGCCGGCGCTCCTGCGCTTGAGCGGCTCGTCCGATCGGTCCATTCGGCATAGACGACCTCCGGGTGCGCCTTCAGGAGAACGCGCAAATCATCGTTGGAGCGAGAAAGCCGTTTTTCCAGGAAAGTTCGGATATCTCTTGTCACTTGCACCCTCGATAGCTGTTCGGTCGCCGTCATATCGTTTTTTATCATTTGCAGCTTGTAGGACTTTTCGGTCTGCCCCGGCGGGGACGCGGCCGGCGATGGAGTAAAATCGCGATTGCCGCGATGATCGGGGGACGGCACCAGAGGAATCGCGAACAAAACGGCTGCGATGCCGAACGCGATGCCGACCCAAGCGTAACGGCGCATGGCACACCTCTCCTTTGTGCTCCTGACGAGGAGCGATTATGCTGTTAGGATGATGGGAGGATGACAAAAATATACGGCGCATTTTGTCCTTGCCAGTACCTTTCGCTGCGGATTTATGGTACGATAATGTAAGTTTCGCAGGTCATAATAGCGGGACTATTTAGCTTGATGGCTAACTGTTCCATAACGATATAGGCTTTTCGCACAATAGAAAGGGGATCTGTTCATGTCATCCGCCAATCTTAAGGCGCTTGCCGAATCCAGCCGGGAGAAGCTGAAAGCGGCTATAGACCCGATCGAGCATTTTTTGAATCATCATGCGCTTGGGCAGCTTGTCCAAAACGGCGACGATCCCGGCGACGAAGCGTTCTATTCCGGCTTGCTCTCGGACCTGAGACATTTGCTGGTGTTCTCCGAAGTCGCCTACGAGAAGCTCGGAGCCGTACTGAGAAGACCGAACCTCGACGGCGAATTGGCGGAGCGCGCGCTGTACGAAGTTTACCATAATGGCGTCAATTCGTTTTTTTATCCGAAAAATGAATGTTATTCCGAAGACGGGAGATATGCGTATACGGGACAAGACGCGATCCGTTTTCGAATGAAGCCGGTGCGCGCCGCGCGCGACATCATTTTGTCGATTTCCCGGATCTACGAAGAGCTGCGCGACGATCTGTCCTATTACGAAAGCGATTATTTAACGAATCGCCGGATGCAAGGTCAAGCGAAATAACAAATCTGGCTGCAACCCCCGCCCCCCTGTCTGTATACCCCGCCCGCGCTGGTTAACACTAGGACAGGGGGGTGATGATTATGCCGAAAGGCGTAGCTTGCAGCGTAAGCAACTGTTCGTTCTGGAAGAAAGGCAACGCCTGCGGAGCCGGCGAAATCATGATCGAGGTGGACGCGCATGCCGGCTGGAACGAAGAGTTCGCCGACGAATTCGAAGGGCACCGCGACAAGGCGGCGACTTCTTCCGTAACCTGCTGCCTGACGTTCAAGCCGAAATCGCAATCCTAAAATAGGTCTTGAGAAGCGTTCGAGAGCAGCCGTTCGGGACTGGTCTAGCTTCCGGTATTGTTGTACAATAAAAATATTCGACAACAATTTGATTATCGGGAGCCGATCGACTTGAATATAACGACCGATCCTCGACTGCTCAAGCAGATGCTTCTTACCCAATGGATAACGGAAGCGAACCCGCTCGCCGGGAAATCCGCCAACAACTCGACGGAAGACGTCTCGGGCGTATTCGAACTGCTGCTCAGCCAATATACGGCGGATTCGCAAACGTCGCCCGCCGAAGCCTCGCCGGTCAATCGGCTGTCCGCGTATCCGGTTTATTGGGGCGGAGCGCTGGCCGCCGGTTCATCCTCGGCCTTCGACGATCTGATCGTCGCGGCCGGAGAGAAGTACGGCGTAAACCCGGCGTTGATCAAGGGAGTCATTCAATCCGAATCATCTTTCAATCCGAATGCCGTATCTTCGGCAGGAGCCAAAGGACTTATGCAATTAATGGACGACACCGCTCGCGGACTCGGAGTAGCCGATTCGTTCGATCCGGCGCAAAACATCGACGGCGGAACGCGATTCCTGTCCTATCTGCTGCGGAAGTACGACGGCAACGTCGCGACGGCGCTGGCCGCTTACAACGCGGGACCGGGACGCGTCGACCGGCTGGGCATCGAGAACGACCGGGACGTCGAGGCTCGTCTGCATCAGCTTCCGTCCGAGACGCAAGGCTACATCCGCAAGGTGCTGAACGCCACCGTCCAGTGGAGCGTCTAATCTAACTTGGCCGGACCGGGCACCCGGAATCGGCAGCGTCGGCTATAAGAAGCGAGACGGGACGGCTGTTGCCGTTGCCCGTCTTTTTAACTTTCCGAATGGAGAACGACCAATGAACACTTATTACTTCGACCACTGCGCCTCCTCTCCCATGCCTCCGAAGGTGATCGACACGATGACCGATCTGATGAAGCTGCATTACGCGAATCCTTCTTCTCTCCATAAATCCGGGACCGATGCCATGAAGCTGGTGGACAGGGCCCGCGCCAGCATGGCCGAGCGGATGGGCGCGAAGCCGCGAGAGGTGCTGTTTACCTCCGGAGGAACGGAAAGCAACAATTTGGCCATCAAAGGACTGCTCGCCAAAACGGCCAGATCGGCCAAGCACATGATCGTTTCCCCGATAGAGCATGCCTCGGTCTACGAATGCGCCCGGCAACTGGAAGCCGTGGGAGCGGTCGAATTGACGGTGCTGCCCGTCGACGCCGCCGGCAAAGTCGATCCGCTGGACGTTGCCGCGGAAATCCGCAAGGATACGGTACTCGTCAGCGTCATGCACGTGAACAACGAGACGGGAACGATTCAGCCGATCGAGGAAATCGGCCGAATCGTTCGCAAGCATCCCCACGTTCGCTTTCACGTGGACGGCGTGCAAGCGATCGGGAAAGTGCCGTTCGCTTGGAACGGCTCGGGAGTCGATCTGTATTCGGGCTCGGCCCACAAGTTCGGCGGCCCCAAGGGCGTCGGGTTCCTGCTCGCGAGGGAAGGGATCGAGCTCTTCCCCTTGCTCAGCGGGGGCAATCAGGAATACGGCATGCGCTCCGGCACGCTTAACGTTCCGGCCATCGTCGCGATGTCTCAGGCGCTCAGATTGTCGATCGAACAAAGAGAAGCCCGGCGCGCGGCCATGTACCAGCTGAGGAGGAGACTGCTGAACATCGTCGCGGAAATACCGGAGTGGGTCGTAAACGGGGCTCCCGACGAACGGGATACCGCGCCGCATGTCGTGAATCTATCGTATCCGGGGATGCGCCCGGAAGTGATTATCCATATGCTCGAGCGGGAAGGGATGTACGTCTCCACGCAATCGGCGTGTTCTTCCAAGAGCCTTAAGCCGAGCCGCGTGCTGCTGGCCATGGGGTACGACGCGGACCGCTCTTCGGGAAGCATCCGCATCAGCTTCGGGGACGAGCACTCGATTCGCGATATCGAACTACTGGGCGAGAAGCTCCGATCGGTCGCGGCCGATTTGAAGCCGCTGGAGAGGACGGGAAGATGAACTACGAACTGGTGCTGGTCCGCTTTGGAGAAATCGTCATCAAGGGACGCAACCGCAATCGTTTCGAAACGATGCTGTTAACGCAAATCCGATTGGCATTGAAGCCGTTCGAAAAGCTCGAATTCGTCAGAAGCTACGCCAGGGTCTACATTCGCCTAAACGGGGAGAGCTACGGGCCGGTCGCGGAGCGGCTGAAGGACATTTTCGGCATTATGAGTTTCAGTCCGGTCATCGGCTCGGAGCTGGAGCTAGAGGCGATTCGCGAAAATTCGCTGAAGCTGGTCCGCAACCTGAGCGCTCCGCCGAAGACGTTCAAAGTATCGGTCAACCGGGGCTGGAAGCAGTACCCGCACAATTCCGTCGAAATGAACCATTTGGTCGGCGCTCACGTCTTGCGAAATACGCCGGATTTGAAGGTCGACGTCCATCGCCCCGACGTCGAATTGAAAATCGATATTCAGAAGGACTCGGCATACATCTATTGCGAGGTCGTGAAAGGGGCGGGGGGCTTCCCGCTCGGCATGAACGGCAAAGCGATGCTGCTGCTGTCCGGAGGCATCGACAGTCCCGTAGCCGGCTGGATGGCGATGCGCAAAGGGCTGAAGGTGGAGGCGGTTCATTTCCACAGCTACCCGTTCACGAGCGAGCAGGCGAAAGACAAGGTCGTCGAGCTGGCGAGAAGATTGGCGTATTACGGCGGAAAAATCAGGCTTCATCTCGTGCCGTTCACCGAGGTTCAGACGAAGCTCGCGCATTCCGGCCACGACAATCTGATCATTACGCTGATGCGCAGAAGCATGCTGAGAATCGCCGAACGGCTGGCGGAGCAGAACGATGCGCTGGCTATCGTAACCGGAGACAGTCTCGGCCAGGTAGCCAGCCAGACGCTCGGCAGCATGAACGTCATCGGCCGGGCGGCTTCCCTGCCGCTGCTTCGGCCGCTCGTCATGATGGACAAGCAGGACATCATCGACTATGCCGAACGGATCGGTACTTACGAGACGTCGATTCTGCCGTACGAGGACTGCTGCACGCTGTTCGTTCCGAAATCTCCGGCCATCAATCCGAATCTGAACGTCGTCGAGAAGGCGGAAGCGATGATGGGAAGCGAGCTGGATCGATTGATCGACGAAGCGGTCTCGGGAACGGAAGTCGTCGTCTTGAAAGCCGGCGGGGAATCCGAAGCTTCCGCTCGGGAACGGCAAGAGGACGACTGGTTTTAACAGCAAGCCGCGAATCGGGCCTTAATGCGATTCGCGGCTTTTTTTGGCGGCAAATACAGGCGCGCGCTTGCTTGCGCGCTCGTCGCGCCGGCGAGCTTTGACCGAATTCGTCCACAAACCTGCGGAGAGAACCAGGATGATTAGAACACCGATGAATATCCAGTACAGAACGGGATTCCGTTCGAAGAAGGCGGCGAAATCCCCTTCGTGCATCATCATCTTGGCGGCCGTATAAGCGAGTATGCCGGAGCCTAAATAAACGATCCAAGGATATTTGCCGATCAGCTTAATGAACAGCGTGCTACCCCATACGACGATCGGAATGCTGATCGCGAGTCCGAGCACGACGAGGAAATAGTCCCCGCGAGCCGCGCCGGCGACGGCGACGACGTTGTCCAGCCCCATCGCCGCGTCCGCGACGACGATCGTCCGCACCGCCGCCCACAGCGTCGCTCCGGCTTTCACGCCTTCATGCGGATTTTCCTGTACGAGAAGCTTGTAAGCGATCCACAGCAGCAGCGCTCCGCCGAAGACGAGGAGGTAAGGAATTTTCAACAAGGCGACGATAAGCAAGGTGGCCGCGATTCGGATCAGGACGGCACCCGCCGTGCCCCATAAGACGGCCCGCTTTTGCTTTTCCTTCGGCAAGTTTCTGGCCGCCATCCCGATAACGATGGCGTTGTCTCCCGCCAGCAGCAAATCGATAAACACGATCGTCGCCAGAAGCGACCAGAACTCTAAGCTCAGCACATCCCATCCGAATACGTCCAAGGTTCATCCCTCCTTGCGATTTCAAGCAGTTATACGGCCGAAGGACGGTATCGATTCAAAATAATTGCCATTCATATCCTGCCGGGCTTGGTCATAGATCTGGTAAGAGGGGGGATGCCGAATGGGCATGATGGAATCGGTGCTCGTGTTTCTGGAAATCGTAATGATCAACCTGCTGCTAAGCGGCGACAACGCCATCGTCATCGCCATGGCCGGACGCAGGCTGCCTCCGGAACAGAGAAGGCGCGCCGTCTGGTGGGGGGCCGCCGCGGCGATCGCCCTCCGATGCGTGCTGACGATCGGCGCGATCGCGCTGCTCAACATTCCTTTCCTGCGGACGGCGGGAGCGGTGCTGCTGCTGGTAATCGCCTACCAACTGCTGATGGACCATAAAGAGAAATCCGCCCAAACCCAGGCCGCGAACACGCTCGCCGGAGCGGTATGGACGATCGTTCTCGCCGATTTCGTCATGAGCCTGGACAACGTGCTGGCCGTCGCCGCGATCGCCAACGGAGATACCGCGCTGTTGATCATCGGAATCGTGATGAGCATCCCGATTATTATTTGGGGGACCAACTTTATTATGCGCATGCTGGACAAGCTCCCGGGACTGCTCTATTTGGGAGGCGGGCTGCTCGGTTATACCGCGGTGGAAATGGCCTTGGGCGATCCGGGATGGCGGCCGTACCGGCATCTGCTCCCGCCCGACTCGGAGAAGCTTATTCCGCTTATGACGGTGTCGGCGCTTCTCCTGGTCGTATTGATCATGCGAAAGCGAAATCGGCAAACCGGGTAGATGCCGGCCCCAATCTTCGAACGCTTAGGGAAAATTTTGCTTTCATGAACTGGTTTTTTCCCCTGACTTCCATTAAACTAAAGGAAAAAGCCGTCACGCTTCGTAGACAGGAACGTGAGCTGCTGAGAATGAAGTGGGGGAGCCGTCGTGAACAGACAGTCCGCAGCAGTCGGAATCGGAGTCGTGGCTGTTGGATTAATCATTCTTCTGGGGAAACTGGGCGTATTCGCATTCATAGGCGCCGTCTTCTGGCCGCTGTTCGTGTTGATTCCGGGAGTGTTGCTTCATGTTCTCTATTTCGGCCGGATCGTTCCTTCGATCGCCCTGATCCCGGCCGGCATTCTTACGGTTGTCTCGGTCGCGCTGATGATCGGCAACTGGTTCGGTTGGGGGCTGCTGAAATATTTATGGCCTCTGTTTCCGTTTGCGATCGCCGCCGGACTCTATGAATATTATATTTTCGGTTACGATCGTTCCAGACAATTGTGGCTCGTATCCGTAGGATTGGCCGGCTTGTCGCTTCTATTTTTCGCCATGACGCTGCTTTGGACGTGGGGCATTTATTTCCTGGCGATCGCCCTGATCGGCGTAGGAGCTTGGCTCGTCATCCGCAGACCGAAGATGTGGTAACGGAGCCGAAGCCGGCTTGCGGGTAATGAAGAGAAATCGTTTGGCTTTTTCGCGAACGTAGCGTATAATATAAGGGATGAGGACCAGCGAGCATCCATTGGCGCTGCGTCGATCGTACCGGTAATGGTTATCAACGTCGGCCTCGTGTCGGCGTTTCTTTTGTGAATAGGGGAACCTCGGGGGGAAGCAACGCCTTGCGGGATAACCGGAGAGACCAACAGAGAAAACAAGGAGTGGAAGCATGCATTCAAGAGACAAAATTCGCAACATCGCCATCATCGCCCACGTCGATCATGGCAAAACGACGCTGGTAGACCAACTGCTGCGCCAATCGGGCACGTTCCGCGAGAACGAACAGCTGCAAGAACGCGCCATGGACTCGAACGATATCGAGCGGGAGCGCGGAATTACGATTCTCGCCAAGAACACGGCCGTCAATTATAAGGATACGTTGATCAATATCGTCGATACGCCGGGGCACGCGGACTTCGGAGGAGAAGTCGAACGGATTATGAAAATGGTCGACGGCGTGCTTCTCGTGGTCGATGCTTTCGAAGGATGCATGCCGCAGACGAAGTTCGTGCTGCGCAAAGCGCTCCAGCAAGGTCTGACTCCCGTCGTCGTCGTGAACAAAATCGACCGGCCGGCCGCCCGGCCCGCCGAAGTCGTCGACGAAGTGCTGGAGCTGTTCATCGAACTGGAAGCTTCCGACGAGCAGTTGGATTTCCCTGTCGTGTACGCCTCGGGCCTGAACGGCATCGCCGGCAATACGCCGGACGATTTGCAGCCGACGATGGAGCCTCTCTATGAAATGATTCTGGAACATATTCCGTCTCCGAAGGAAAACCCGGAAGAGCCTCTGCAGTTTCTCGTGACTCTGCTCGATTACAACGAGTATCTGGGCCGTATCGCCATCGGCCGCGTCAACCGCGGGCAAATCCGCCAAGGCCAAGTCGTGGCGGTCATCGATCGCGAAGGAGCGGTGAAGCAAGCCCGCATCGAGAAGCTGTTCGGATTCCAGGGCCTCAAGCGAATCGAGGTGGAAGCGGCGGCCGCGGGCGACATCGTCGCCATCGCGGGCCTGAAGGAGATCAATATCGGCGAGACGATCGCCGATCCGAACCGTCCGGAGGCTTTGCCCGTGCTCGCCATCGACGAGCCGACGCTGCAGATGACTTTTCTAGTCAACAACAGTCCGTTCGTCGGACGGGAAGGCAAATGGGTCACTTCCCGCAAGCTTCGCGAGCGCCTGTTCAAGGAGATCGAAACAGACGTAAGCTTGAGAGTCGAGGAGACGGACAGCCCGGACGTGTTTGTCGTCAGCGGTCGAGGCGAGCTTCATCTCGGCATTCTGATCGAAAATATGCGGCGCGAAGGCTTCGAGCTGCAAGTATCCAAGCCCGAGGTTATTCTGAAAGTGATCGACGGAGTGAAAAGCGAGCCGATCGAGCGGCTGCTCATCGACGTGCCGGAAGAGAGCACGGGAGCGGTCATGGAAAGTCTCGGAGCTCGCAAGGCGGAAATGGTCAACATGATCAACAACGGCAACGGCCAAGTGCGTCTGGAGTTCCTCATTCCCGCTCGCGGCTTGATCGGCTACAGTACGAACTTCTTGACGCTCACCCGCGGCTACGGCGTGATGAACCATGCGTTCGACAGCTACGGCCCGATGGTCGGCGGCCAAGTCGGAGGCAGGCACCAGGGCGTGTTGATCGCGAGCGAGACGGGAAAATCGACGATGTACGGCATGCTGTCCGTCGAGGACCGGGGCATTCTGTTCCTGGAGCCGGGCGAGGATGTCTACGAGGGCATGATCGTGGGCGAGCATACCCGCGATAACGATATAATCGTCAACATCTGCAAAGAGAAGGCTTTGAACAACATTCGTACGGCGAACAAGGAAGAGACGGTTAAGCTGAAGTCGCCCCGTCTGATGTCGCTGGAAGAAGCGCTCGAATATTTGAACGACGACGAGCTGTGCGAAATTACGCCGAAAAGCATTCGCCTTCGCAAGAAGCTGCTGAACAAGAGCGAACGGGATAAAGCCGATAAGCATCGCCGTATGGCCGAGTCGGGCGTTTAAGCCGCTCCGATTCGTGCGAAAAGGGGGATTTCCATGCAACAGTGGTTTCACGATCACCCGATTATTTCTTATCTTCTCATCGTCGCCTGCACGATCTATATTTTCAATTCCGTATTCAGAGTCGGGAAGCTCCCGATTCTGAAGGAAATTCTCGTTCATCTCGTGTTGGCGATCGGCTGCCTCGTCCTGCTGCTGCTGCAGCTGGACAAGCTGCCGATCATCCAGTGCATGGGCGTCGCGGTCGCCATGATGCTGCTGCTGCGGATGCGTCAGTTGTACGATAAACGCAAAGCTTACCGGAAGAACAAGGACGGCGAG
>JAEZZE010000456.1 GCA_023418755.1 Bacillota bacterium
TCTCCAGCGCGGCATAGGCCGTCTCCGCTCCGACGACCTCGTCTTCGCCTTGGAACGGCTCTTCGCCGAACGCAATGCAGAACGAGTAGAAGTTCATCAGGCTGTCGATCGGAATGCCGGGCATCGCGACAAGCCCTTTGCGAGCCAATGCCAGCACGTCGGACCACGTATCCGGAACCTGCTCGGCATGGCGCTCCAGCACGTCCTCCCGCCAGGCGGCGACCGGCGTCGCGGCGTCGATCGCGAGCGCCGTCTGTTTACCGCCGAAGGAATAGCTGCCATGGGATGCTCCGACGGAATGTTCGCTTTGGTCCTTCATGTAGTCCGAGGACAAGCTTTCGTTAAAATCGACGAGCACGCCGCTCGCCGCCGCGAATCCCGCCCACGGGTGATCGATCACCAGCAAATCGTAGCTCTCCACGAGCGACTGAATAGGCATGTCCGCGAATTCCTGCAGCGAGCGCTTATCCCATTCGATCGTAACGCCTTCGTGCAGCTCGCCGAACCGTTGGGAGGTCGCGACCATCGGCACGAAGCCTCTCGTATGGTTCCAGGTCATTCCTTTTAATTTTACCATTGTCCGCCTTCCTTTCTATAACCGGTAGAACGCTGCCGCCGTTCCGCCCAGGATCGCATCCGCGTCCTCCTTCGAGCATCCGGCCAACGTTTTCTTCGTCTCCCGCCAGACCGTGCCGTAGTCCCCGTTCAGATTGGCTACCGGCCAATCGCTGCCGAACATGAGCCGATTCGCTCCGAAACGTTCAATCGCATAATCTACGTAACGCTGCAGCTCCGACGCCGACCAGTCGGCGGACGCCGCGGTATTGAGCCCCGACAGCTTGGCATACACGTTGGGATAGGCAGCCGCCGCCGCCAATTGGGAAGCCCATGGCTCCCACCCCTTGATCTTGATCGGCGGCTTGGCAAGATGATCGATCACCATGCGAAGCTCGGGCACTTGTTCGGCCAAGTAAGGGACATGCTTCAGATGATTCGGGAATACGGCAACGACGTCGAAGGTCAGCCCACTCTCCGCGAGCAGCTTCAACCCTTCGATGACGGTCGGCTGCACGACCCAATCCGGATCCTTCTCCTCATGGATCAGATGCCGAACCCCTTTGAAATAACGGTTGTTCCCGTAATGCTCCAGCCGGCGTGCCGCTTCGTCGGGCCGATTCAGCGGCACCCACCCGACCACGGCGCCGATCCAATCGTGCGCGGCCGCGGCCTCCAGCATATAGTCGGTATCTTCATAGGAGTCCATCGCTTGAACGAGGACGGTCCGGTCGATCCCCGCCTCAAGCAGATGAGGTTCGAGATCCTGCGCTTCGAACGTTCGATAGATCGGGCCGTACTCGGGGCCAAGCCACGGATAATCGACTTGGGCCAAGTTCCAAAAATGCTGATGCGCATCCACCTTCATCGTCTGCCAGACTCCTTCCTTTTATATAGCTTCCTCTATCTTTCGCAGAACCTCGTCGTTGTGCTCCCCGATTTTCGGCGAACCTACGGACGACAGCAGCAGTTGCCCGTCGACGCGGATCGGACAGCGGGTCGTCTGCAGGCGGGAGCCTCCCGAGCGGATCACTTCCTGGGTCATGGACAGGGAACGGAATGCTTCATGCTCCAGCAGGCGGGACCAGGTGAGCACGTCGGCGCACCAGATATCCGCCGGTTCCAGAATGCCCAGCCAATAATCCGTCGTCCGCGCGGCTAAATGATCGGCCAACAGCTGCTTGATTTCGTCGCGGTTCGTAAACCAAGATTTGGGATCCGTGTACGCGGCAAGCGGTTCGCAGTCCAAGAGCTCGCCTATCCGCGTAACCGGCATCATCGCGATCGCCAGATAGCCGTCGGACGTCTTGTAGATCCCGTAGGGAGCCGCCAAGTAGGCATGGGCGTTGTTGACCCCGCTTCGCTGCGGCTCTTGACCCCCGTCGTTAAGATGAGTGGTCAGCACTTCGAACTGAAAATCAAGCAAGGATTCCAGTAAGCTGACTTCGACCAGCCCCCCCTCCCCGGTAATTCCTCTTCGGACGAGGCAAGCGAGAATCCCCTGCACCAGATGCGCTCCGGCGAACATATCGGCGACCGCCAAGCCCATGGGGACGGGCCCCTGTTCCCGGTCGCCCGATAACCAAGCCAATCCGGACAGAGATTGCACGAGCAAATCCTGTCCCGGCTTGTCTTTCCAAGGCCCGGTTTTCCCATAGCCGGTGATCTCTCCGTACACGATGCGCGGGTTGATTTTTCTCACCGCCTCGTAATGAAGACCGATCTTCTCCATAACGCCCGGCCGGAAGTTCTGGATCATGACGTCCGCGCCGCGGATCAGCCGTTCGACCTTGGCCAGGTCTTCCGGGTCCTTCAGATTGGCGGAAAAGCTCATTTTGTTGCGATTGATGGAATGAAAAAGCGTGCTGTCGCCATCCAGCTCCAGATTGGAAATATACAGCCTCCGGCATAGATCGCCTCCGTCCGGACGCTCCACTTTGATCACGTCGGCGCCGAGATCGGCCAATCTAAGCGAAGCCGAAGGTCCTGATAAAAATTGACTGAAGTCAAGCACGGTTAGCCCTTGAAGAGGTTTCATTGGCCTTCTCCTTCTAGTTGGATTACTGGTAGTACCACGATTTAAAATTATCATACAATGACCGAGGTGACAATAGCCCTCCAATCTGTTTATGATAGAACAGTGGTAGTACCGCATCCCAATATCGAACGAAGGAGTTTTCCCGGATGGCTACATTCGAATCCATTAAGAAAATAACCGTAACCGAGCAGATCATGGAGCAGATTGCGACCTTGATTACCTCGGGCGAGCTGCAGCCGGGAGAGCAACTGCCGCCCGAACGCGACCTCGCGGTCCAACTCGGAGTTACCCGGGGGCGCATTCGGGAGGCCCTTCGCGCCCTGTCGCTGGTCGGGCTCGTGACGATCAGGGCCGGGGAAGGAACGTTCGTCTCCCGCATAGAAACTCCGATTCCCGGCGAAACCATCGCCTGGATGTTTCATAAGGAAATCGATAATCTCGACGAGGTATACGCGGCGCGCAGGCTGATCGAATCGGAAATCTATCTGAACGCGGTCGATCATCTGAAAGCCGACGAATACGAGGCGTTGGACCGCATGCTACGGGAGTTCGCCTCTCTTGCGGACGCCGGCTCGCCGGAGAACCTGGCGGATTCGATCGATGCCATCGATTTGTACGTCGGAGATCGCTGCGGCAACGGAATTTACGCCAAGCTCATGCAGACGATCGTCCATCTGCGCCGGCAAACGAGCCTGAAGCTGCTGTCCGTGCCGGGAGCCGCCAAAACCGGTTGCGAAAACCGATCGCGCATCGTCAAGTTGATGAGAACCGGGGACAAGAATGCCGTATCGCAAGCGCTCGGCGCCTTTTTCGCGAACTCGCATCGCTTTTACAAGAAAATCGGGGAATGAGGGGGAACCGGTAGCAGGAAAGACCTCCGGATTCCCGGCGGCCCCTCTCTTGCCGCCCCACGCTTATTGACTGATCGTCGATACGTCGACCGCCTTCTGCATCCGGAAAATAAGCAAGGCGATACGCCGCCGTTTGCTCTTCTCGCGAATCGCATCGACGTCACAAATCCGTCTCCCTCGTTGTCTTAATGTTGCAAGGCGAAAATGACCGACGAGGAGAGATAAGAATGGAACTTAGAATGAATCACCGCGCAGCCAACCCGGAAGCTTACAAAGCTTTGCTCGGACTCGAGCAATTCATCCAGAACAGCGGGCTGGACCGCGAGCTGTACGAATGGATCAAGCTGCGCGCTTCGCAGATCAACAATTGCTCGTTCTGCATCGACATGCACGCCAAGGATTTGCTGAAGATGGGCGTAAGCGCGGAGAAAATCATGCTGCTGACCGCTTGGCACGAAGCGCCGCACTTCACGGCGGAGGAGCGCGCCGTGCTCGAGCTGACCGAGTGCGCCACTAAATTGTCCGAGGTCGGCGTCCCCCGGGACGTATACGATCGCGTAAGAGAGCATTTCGACGAAAAACAGTTCGTCGACCTGATCATGGCGATCAACGCCATCAATTCGTGGAACCGGCTCGGCGTGTCCACGGGCTTGTACCCGGGAGCCTTCAGTTAACTCCCGTCAGCTTATCCGGATTCGCGACAAGGTACAGTCGGCGGATACGGGAGCCGTCCGGCTCCCATTCCGCGCATATCGTCTTCGCGATCCGCTCGTCCTTGCGCTGTACAACGCCCGGCTCCCCGTTGAGCACGATGCGCTCGAGGCCTTCCTTGAGCGAACCTTTCGCGGATATTCCTTCGAAGAAGGCCATTACCCGCTTGATGCCGACGATCGGATAGATCGCGGCCCGCGCCTTGCCGCCTCCATCCGAAAGCAAGACCACGTCATCGAGCAGAAAGTCGAGCAGCGGCTTGAAATTGCCGGTATTCGCCGCGCGAAGGAAGGCTTCGACGAAGCGTTCCTTCGCTTCTTCCGCCCCTTCTCTCGCCCGCGGCGAGGCAGAGCCTTCCCCCATCTTCGTCTTCGCCCTGCTGAACGTCTTCCGGCAGCTCGTCTCGGTACGCTCCAGAATATCCGCAATATCGCCGTACTCGAACCCCAACGTTTCCTTTAAAATATAGATCGCCCGCTCCAAAGGGGTTAGCTTTTGAAGCAGCACTAAATAGGCATAACCGATGCTTTCACGCCGTTCCGCGGGATCGCCCAACGGTTCTCCGCCAGGCAGCGGTTCGGGCAGCCACTCCCCGACGTACGTCTCCCGTTTGCGCCTCGACGACTTCAGCAGATTGATGCAGCGGTTCGCCGTCATTTTCGTCAGATAGGCTTTCTCGTTCGCAATCCCGCGCGTATCCGTCTGTAGATACTGAGCGAACACGTCCTGGACGACGTCCTCCGCATCCGTCGCCATTCCGAGCATTCGGTAGGCCAGTCCGAACAGCATCGATCTGTGCCGTTCATAGGCTTGGGTCACTGTCATCGGCATTCTCCGTTCCCCGTTTCTTAGATTCATTACTATATCGACAACCAGGAACGAAGGTTTGTGACATCGGAGCGGCCGCGTCTCGGGACGGCCGGGGCCTAGTACTCCGAGATCGCCGCTCTCAGCTCCTCTAGACCGTTAATCCGTCCGAACTCTTCGTACTCCAAATGCAAGTATTTCGTTTTGCCCCGAAGCTCCTCCTCCGCTCCTCCGGCAGGTTCGGCGCTGACGAAAAGATCCGACTCCGGACCGTGCTTCCGCATTTGCCCTATCGCCGAGAGCAGCTCCTGCAGGAAAGCTTCCGGAAATTCTTCGGAGGCCAGATCGATATCCCAGGTCGGAAGATGTCCGGACTTCTCGGGAATGCGAACTCCGTACTCGTCTTTCTCCGCGCTCGCTCCTTCTTCCATGGGAAGCGTAGAGTAGACGGTGGACACGCCGATCTCGCGTACGCCCTCGAAGCCATAAATTCGCGGAAACTTTTCCCGAAGGCGCTCCTCCGCTTGCCGCCCCCAGTACACTTCGCTATAGTTGTCCTCCAAACGCTCGCCCCGTCTTCCGCGCTCCTCGTCGTAGTACGGCCCCCTCTCGACCGTCACGATCCTCTTTTCGTTGTCCCGGACATCGTACGCCTTGGCCGCGTACGTATCGAACTTGAAGTTGAACGAGCTTCCCGCCGCCTTGGCTTCCATCCCGTATTTCGCTTCCAAATAACTCACGGCATCCTTCTTGATCTGCGCCCGTTTCCAAGGATACCCTTCCATCTCCCCATAGATATAGAACGCCCCGCCCAACACGGCAAACGCGGCGATAGCCCGCAGAAGCTTTTTCATTGTCTCACTCCCGGATTCCATGCTCCCGTCCATCCTACCATAATCGGGAGACAATGGCACCTAACGGCCGACCGCCATAAACGCGAAGCCGAGACGGCGCATTTCGTCGGGATCGAGCATGTTCCTTCCGTCGAGCAGCACCGGGGTCTCCATTCCGTTCTTGACTTTCGCCCAGTTCAGCTCCCGATAGGCGTTCCAATCGGTGACGATCACCGCGGCATGGGCGCCGAGCAACGCCTCCTCCGCGGTCTGCGCGAACGCGATTCTCTCCGCCAGGCTCCCGTACATCTCCCGGAAACCGGCAATGCCGAGCGGATCCGACGCCAGCACGGATGCTCCCTCGGAGAGCAGCGCTTCTATAACGGAAGCCGCGGGCGTCTCCCTGACGTCGTCGGTTCCCGGCTTGAAGGTTAACCCCAGCACGGCAATCCTTTTGCCGCCGAGCACCCACAGCTGCTCCCGCAGCTTGCGGATCAAGCGCTGCGACCGCTCCCGATTGATCTTCATCACCTGCTCCAGCAAGCCGAAGTTCAGGCCGTACGACTTGCCGACGTGCGCGAACGCGCGGAGATCCTTCGGAAAGCAGGAGCCGCCGAAGCCCGGCCCCGCTTTCAGGAAGTCCGCTCCGATCCGTCTGTCGTATCCGATGCCCTCGGCCACAAGCGTCACATCGGCGCCGGTCTCTTCGCACAGGTCGGACACCATGTTCATGTAAGAGATTTTGGTCGCGAGAAAAGAGTTCGCCGCATACTTGATAATTTCCGCCGTATGGGAATCCGTGAACAGCTTCGGGCAGACGAACGAGCGATAGACTTCTTCCATCAGCTCGCGACCGCGCTCCGAGGCCGCGCCGACGACGATCCGGTCCGGATGCATGAACTCCTTGACCGCCGCCCCTTCCCGCAGAAATTCGGGGTTGGACGCGATCTCGAGGCTCACCTTGCGGCCCTTCGCGTACAGGGCGATCATCTTCTCGATCCAGCGGCCCGTGCCGACGGGAACCGTGCTTTTGACGACGACCAGCTTGTATCCCGAATCGAGGCTATTCTCCACGATCTCTTTCGTCACCGCTTCGATTTGCGACATATCCGCGCTTCCGTCCGGCCTTGACGGCGTGCCGACGCAGACGAACAGCACCTCTGCCTTTAGGATCGCCAGCGGACCTTCGTCCGTAAACATCAGCCGGCCCTCGTTCAGATTGCGAACCAGCAGTTCCTGAAGGCCCGGCTCGTAGATCGTGCTGATTCCCGCCTGCAGCCTGTTCAGCTTAAGACGGTCCTTCTCCACGACTTGGACCCGAAAGCCCAAATTCGACAGGCACACGGCCGTGACGAGTCCGACATAGCCCGCTCCGAATACGGCGATATTCATCGTCCGGCCCCTCCCGCGGCAACGGCCGGCTCGGGCGCGCAAGCCCTCCCGATATCCGCGAGCAGACGGCCGAACACGCCGTTCCAGGAACGGCCGGCAGCTTCCCTTGTCCCCGTCGCCGACAAAATCGCCCGCAGCGCGGCGTCGCCGTGCAGCCGGGAGAGCGCCGCCGCGAAGGCGTCGGTATCGCCCGGCGGGCAGAGCAAACCGTTGTCCCCGTGCCGGATATGGTCCGGCACGGCTCCGCCCGCGGCTCCGACGACGGGGAGGCCGCAGGCCATCGCTTCCAGCACGACGTTGCCGAACGTCTCGGTCGCGGAAGGAAAGAGCAGCGCGTCGGACGCGGCCATCGCGCGTCTCAGCTCGGATTGCGGAAGCGCCCCGAGAAACCGGGCTTGAACGGGCAATCGCTCGGCGAGCGCCCGGACGCTCTCGGCGGAGGGACCGTCTCCGGCCAGCAGGAGCTCCGCATCGGCTCCGGTGTTTTGCACGAACCGTCGGACGGCCTCCACCGCCACTTCCGGCTGCTTCTCCGGGGCAAGCCGGCCCGCGTACAGCACTGTGAAGCGGTCGCGATCCAGCCCCAGCGCTTCCCGCAACGCTGCGCGATCGGGTTCCGGCCGGAACAGCGACGTATCTACGCCGCGGCTCCAGATATCGAGCCCTTCCCATCCGTCGGCGCGGCATTCCTCCAGCACGGACGGCGACGGAACGTAAATCCGGCTGCAGGGACGGTGGAACCAATTCATGTATTTCCAGGTCGCTTTGGCAAGCCATTGGAGATTGTAGAAAGGCAGATACCGTACGTAATGCGTATGGTGCGAGGCGATTAGAGGAATGCCGTGCTTCAGGGCGAGCTGCCTCCCCGTCACCCCAACGCCGAAGGGGGTAGCGACGTGGACGACGGTCGGCTTGAAGTCGAGCAGCTTGCTTTCGGCGCCGGCCATTTGAGGCATCGCGAACCGCAGCTCCGGGTACAGGAAAAACCGGATGCTCCGCAGCCTCTCGGCCATATCGGGAACCAGGTCTTCCCCCCTCGGACGCGAGGGGGCGAACACCCGGCATGCGATTCCCCGTTCTCGCAAATAAACCGTCCATCGCTCCAGCGTCTTAGCCACCCCGTTCATCTCCGGGGCGTACGTGTCGGTAAACAGAGCCAAACGAATTTCCGGCATCCCAAGCACCTCCATACGGTTTGCCCCTATCGTAGCAAGCGGAGGTTATCGGAGTATCAACGGAACCCGCCGAAGCGCATAAATGGACGGTTGCCGCCGCACGCTGCATAAATGGAAGGCTGCCGCGGCACACTAATACGTGAATCTATTCGATGCAAAAGGAGCGATAATCCCGTGGCTAATGACAGAAACCAGCTTTCCAAAGCGGAGGTGCAAACCACCCCGCTTAACAAGATGCCCGTCCCCGGCCTGGACGAAACGGAGTTCTCCGCCGAGGAGGCGGCCGAGGTGTTCGAGCGGAACGACGCGGAGAATGCGGTCTCTGCCGACCATCAGAACGAAAGAGAATAATCGAAAAGGTGCATCTCCTCTCTGAATAGAGAGCGAGCATGCACCTTTTTTCCGGCGACCGACCCCTTCGCAAACCTGAGCAAACCTTCGCAAACATTCACAAACAAACTATTGTTGGGGCTTTCGTAAGGCGAATTGACCGAAAACATCATGTAACGCCTCTCGTATTGACCGCCCTACGGTCTGGCAGACCGTTAATCGAGCGAATCCGGGCGGTTGACTCCCTTTAACGGTCTGGCAGACCGTTAATTGAGCGAATCCGAACGGTTGACTGCTTTTAACGGTCTGGCAGACCGTTAATCGAGCGTAGCCGAGCGATGGACTGCCTTTAACGGTCTAGCAGACCGTTAATTGAGCGAATCCGGGAGGTTGACTGCTTTTAACGGTCCGGCAGACCGTTAATCGAGCGTAGCCGGGCGGTTGACTCCCTTTAACGGTCTGGCAGACCGTTAATTGAATCCGAACGGTTGACTGCCTTTAACGGTCTAGCAGACCGTTAATTGAGCGAATCCGAGGGATTGACTGCCTTTAACGGTCTGTTAGACCGTTAATCGAGCGAATCCGAGCGGTTGACTGCCTTTAACGGTCTGGCAGACCGTTAATCGAGCGAATCCGAGCGGTTGACTGCCTTTAACGGTCTGGCAGACCGTTAATCGAGCGTATCCGAACGGTTGACTGCCTTTAACGGTCTGGCAGACCGTTAATCGAACGAATCCGAGCGGTTGACTGCTTTTAACCGTCTAGCAGACCGCTAATCGAGCGAATCCGAGCAGTTGACTGCCTTTAACGGTCTAGCAGACCGTTAATCGAGCGTAGCCGAGCGGCTGGCCGCCTTTAACGGTCTAACAGACCGTTAATCGAGGGAATCCGAACGGCGGACTGCCCTTAACGGTCTGGCAGACAGCTAATCGAGCGTAGCCGAGCGATGGACTGCCTTTAACGGTCTGGCAGACCGTTAATCGAGCGAATCCGAGCGGATGACTGCCTTTAACGGTCTAGCAGACCGCTAATCGAGCGTATCCGAGCAACTGACTGCTTTTAACGGTCTGGCAGACCGTTAACCGGGCCGCTTCGACCGACTTTGGCGCGTGAATGCTTGCAAGCTAATGGATATCAATTGGTCTGACGTAGTTTTTTCGAACGTACCAAGGTCATCCGCAAAGTCTTGGCCGTATAGTCGGCTCAAGCTTTGGCTTGAATTTGCTTGGAGAGAACGGAGACCAGCTCTTCCATCGTAATATCGGCTAGAACGCCTTCCATCGCTTCCTGCGCTCGCGCCAGCAGAAGACGAAGCACGGCTTGAATATTGGCGCCTACTTGGCACTCGGGATTGGGCTCGTCGTGAATGTTGAACAGCTTGCCCTCCTCGACGACGTCGACCGCACGGTAGACGTCCAAAAGAGAGATCTCGTCCAATCCTCTGGCCAGACGAGCGCCGCCGCTCCCCGCCTTAACCGTAACGAAACCGGCATGCTTAAGCTGTCCCAAAATCCTTCTGATGATGACCGGATTCGTCCCGACGCTTCCGGCGATCCACTCCGACGTGCTGTGGGCGCTCGGCGTAACGGCCAACAGCGACAACACGTGAACGGCTATAGAAAAGCGGCTGCTGATCTTCATGCGCAACACCCTTTCGATGTAAACATTATAGTTACACCTTATAGGAGTGTCAATGTCCCGCGATCGCGATCATCATA
This sequence comes from Bacillota bacterium, assembly GCA_023418755.1. Lineage (GTDB taxonomy): Bacteria > Bacillota > Bacilli > Paenibacillales > Paenibacillaceae > Cohnella. Next base: position 10,411 of record JAEZZE010000456.1, read on the forward strand.
ATTCCCGTCACGACCGCCGCGGACGCGACAAGCCGACGACCCCCCTGCGATTCCTTCAGAACGAGCAGCCCGAGCAGCGTGCCGAATACGATCCCGACTTCCCGCAACGGAGCGACCGTGGACACGTCGGCCGTCCTGGCCGCGAACAGGAACAGCAGATAAGATCCCGGAGATAGAATCGCCCCAAGCCAGAGGATGTTCCGATGACGTCGAATCACCTCTTTCAACCGTCCCGGCTTCAGCGCCGCCGGAGTCAATCCCAGCATGAAACCGATGCTGGTCACTTCAAGCAAGGCAAGCTGGGACATATACCCGAGATTCACCTTGTCGACCAGCGTATACGTCGTAATGCACAAGCCGACTCCGACGGCCAGCAGAATCGGGCGCACGGAAGCCAGGGCCGTCCTCTGATGCCGCCCGACCATGGCGACGAATCCAATCAGCATGCAGGCGATGCCGATCCATCCCCACAGCGGAAGCGATTCGCCGAGCAGCAACACTCCGGCAGCCGGCGTCAGCAGAGTCGGCAGCCCGCGCATGATCGGGTAGACCTGCGAGAGATCGCCCGCCTTATAGGTTTGCCCCAGCAGAAACGCATAGATTCCCTGCATCAGCAGCGACGCTCCCAAGATCAGCCATTCGCGCGGCGAAAACCGGCTTCCGGCGAGCTCTTCGATGAGCACCGGCAGCAGCACGATCGTCGAAGGGGCGTAGATCGCCCATAAAAACACCGCTTTATCCGTGCTTTGCTTGGCAAACATATTCCACACGGCATGCGCGAGTCCGGAGCATAGGACGAGAACGATGGAGACTGCGATCATGATGCGAACCCCCGCCTTCCGCACTTTTGTTAACGCAATGTTAACACTCTAAACCAATTAAAAACAATACAAAAAAGAGGAATACAAACCCGATACGCTCGTCGTGGAGTCGCACGAAGTTCAGGAGAACTTCTTCCGCTTTGCCGCAAACTGTTTGTCAATCCTAAAAAACCCGGAACTAACCCGGGCTAATGGGGCATGGGGCATGGGGCATAGGGCAGGCCTTTGCAGTTGCCTCATCCGACCAGCAGGCAAAAAAAGGCCGCTCCGGTGAAGCGCACCTCCAACTGTTAGATGGTTTCTAACAATTGGAGTCGACTTCACGAAAGCAGCCCTTTCTTCCCATTCCCTTGGCCTTAGTCCCGGCTGGCGATCTTGGCCAACAGGCGAAGCATCTCGATGTACAGCCAGACGAGCGTAACCATCAAGCCGAACGCCCCGTACCATTCCATGTATTTCGGAGCGCCCTGCTGAGCCCCGTTCTCGATGAAATCGAAGTCGAGCACGAGATTCAGCGCCGCCACGACGACGATGACGAGGGAGATACCGATGCCGATCATGCTGTTGTCATGCAAGTACGGAATCGTGATTCCGAAGAAACCGAGCACGAAGCTGGCCAGATACAGCAGCATGATGCCCGCCGTCGCCGCGAACACGCCGAGCTTGAAATTCTCGGTCGCCTTGATGATCCTCGACTTGTACGCGAGCAGCAGAGCGACGAACACGCACATCGTCAGCAAGGAGGCTTGCAAAGTAATGCCGTTGTACAACGATTCGTAGTTCGCGGACAGCGCCCCGAGGAAGACTCCTTCGAGCGCCGCATAGACCGGAACCAGATAGGGCGCCGACGTTGCTTTGAAGCTGATGATCAGGGCCACGACCAAACCGCCGATCGCGCCTCCGATCATAAAAGGTACCACGTTCTGTCCGTTAAAGAACATCGACCACGTCACGAATGCCGCTCCAAGCAAAATCGCCAGCGTAATGAACGATTTGTTCACCGTACCGTCGATCGTCATCCGTTCCGATCCGCCGTAATGCCCCGTTTTCTCGAATGCTTTATCGCTTAAAGTCGGGTTCCCGCTGCGTCCAATCATTCCAAACCCACCTCGTCCGTAAGATTATTCCAATTATAGCATTAGCCCCCGTTCGGCTTCCATACCCAATTGAGCGTGAACCCCGAGGCATAGGATTAGGCTATAATTTTCGTCCTTTTCGCGTTCTCCGTCGATTTGCGGATTATTCCGCTTAGCGGGCGCTTGAGCGCCAAGGCCAGAATCAGGCTAAGCGCGATGAAGGCGACCAGCGCGAGAATGTCCTTCAGCGCCGTCTCCCATAGAACGCCTCCGACCGCCTCTCTCAATAGGCTGATCGCGTAAGTGAACGGCATGAACGGGTTCAGCGCCTGGAAGAACGGAGACGCGGTGCTGATCGGGAACGTGCCTCCCGAGCTCGAAAATTGGAACACCATAAAGACGATCGCGATCCCTTTGCCCACGTTGCCGAAAACGGACAGCAGCGTATACGTGATCGTGACGAACACGAGGCTGACCAGCATGGCGAACAGGACGAATTCGGGAGGATCGGCCACATAGGCCTTCAGAATGAAGAGGTCCCCGAGCGTAATGAACAGCGCCTGGCACAGCCCGATCGTAGCGAAAGTTCCCAATCGCCCCGCGAACAGCTGGTAAGGCTTGTACCTGCCTTCCGGATTGTCCGCTTCCGACTTCAGCAAGGAGATCAGCAGCGTGGCCCCGACCCAAAGCGACAACACGCAGTAAAAAGGCGACATCGCCGAACCGTAATTCGGAATCGGATATTTCCGGTTCACCTGGACCAGCACGGGATTGGCCAGAAACTCGCTCTCTTTCCGAATGTCGCCCTTAAGCAGCTTGGACAGCTCCGCAAAATGGTTGTCTTCCTCCACTTCGCGCAGCTTGGCCGCCGCCGTGCGCACCGCCCGTTCCAACCCCGGCAAGTCGTCCCTGACCAGCCCCGCTACCCGGTGCACGCCGGTCTCGATCTCCGGCAGCTTGTCGCGCACGAAGTCGGCCAGCTTGGACAGCTCCCGCTCCGCCTCGGGCAGATCGTTCCTCGCGAACGCGGCGGCCTGATCGAGCTTTCTTCCGATCGCCGGAAGCTCGTCGCGAACGAACGGGGCCGCGAGGTTGACCGCATGCTCGAACGCCTCCGCCTTCTTGCCGAAGGCTTGCGCCAGCTCGTGCACCTTCTCCCGAATTTGCGGCAGATCCCCCTGCAGCTTGTTCAGCTCCGCTTGCCCGAAGCCCAGTCCGGCTTGCGCGTCCGCCAGAATCGCCTCGATATCCGGAAGCCTCGCTTGCGCGTCGCGCAGCAATTCGGCGGACGCTCCGGCGGCTTCCGTCAGCTTGCCGATTCCTTGCTTGATAGCCGGAACGATCTCGCTATCGTAACGGGCCAGGACGCCTCCCAGCGCCTCGCTCGTCTCCTTGGATAACGCGTTCAGCCGCTCGACAAGCTCCTTCGCCGGAGCTTTGCCGTTCTCCAGCCCCGACGCGATCGTCCCCAAGATGTCCGCCTGCCGGCTCATCCGCTCCGCCGCGGTCCGAATCCGTTGCGCCGCTTCGCCCGGAAGCTGTCCCGGCAAGTACCCGCCAATCCTCTCCAGCAGCCCCGCCGTCCGATCCAGCGCGGCGGACGCCGCGGCCAGCCGGTCTCCGGCCGCTCGCGCTTCTTCCGCCGTCGGCAGCTTCTCCGGATCGACGCCGAGCAGCCGTCCCGTAAGCAAAGTCGCGGCATCGGCGGCTTGCTGGGCCAGAATCAGATTCATCTTGACGAGCGGAGCGATCGTCTCGAACGCTCCGGCGTTCGCCGCCAGAAATCCGTTAAGCCCCTCCGAGAAGGCGGCGCCCTTGACGGCGATCTCCGCTACCCGAGGAAGCGCCTCCCGAGCCGCCGTTACGATCTCCGTCGCTTTGACGGCTTTGCCCGAAGCGAGCGCGATCGCCTCCGCCACCCGGTCGAAGTTGCCGTCCAGCTCCGCAATCCGTTCCGCCGCTTGCCGGACGAGCGGCAGCTTCTGCTGGATGGCCAGCACCTCCGAGGCCGCCGCCTCGACTTTCGGCCAATTCCGCTGAAGCTTCAGCAGCTGGTCGGCGGCCTGCTCGATTTCCGGCAATCGCGCCTCGACCTCCGTTATGATCCGCGCTTTATCCCGGATGTCCGGAAGCTTATCTTCCAGCTCCAGCACTTTCTGGCCGGCCGCCCGTATTTCCGGCAGCTTGCTCTCCAGATCGAAGATGCCTCCCTCGATTTTGCGGATCGTCGGCAATTGCTCTTCGACCTGAACGCCGATCTCATGGAGCTTCGCCAACAGAGCCTCGCTGACCGCCTCCGCGAAGCTCTCGTTGATCTGCTCGGCGATCGCGGACACGCCCGAGGACGTAATCTTGGGCGCGACCGCGTTGATCTTCTCGTTCACGGTGTAGACGACTTCGGGCCTGTCGAGCCGGCCTTCGGCGATTCCCGTAATCCGTGCGGAGAAGTCGGCGGGCACGAGGATGCTCGCGTAAAACGTACCGTTGTCCACCCCGCGTTCCGCTTCCTCCCGGTCGACGAACGTCCAGCCCAGCTTCGGATTGCCCCGCAGGTTGTCGACCAGCCCTTCTCCGACGTTGACGCTTCTGTCCAGCACGGTCGCTCCCCGGTCTTCGTTCGTGACCGCGACCTTCACTCCGGAAGTGTTCGCGTACGGGTCCCAGACCGATTCGATGTTCACCCAACTGTACAAGCAGGGCAGAAGGATGATCGCCAAAATCAGCAGGACGCCCGTAGGCACTTTAAAAAGGTTTAACCAATCCGTCGAGTAAATTCTCCATATGGCACGCATAGACTTGTCTCCTACCATTTGCATTCGCCTGATGCTTCTGCCTTATCGTACCTTAAATTACATCTTTATAAACCCGGCCGCTTATCGTCCTCTAGCTCTCGCTCAAATTCCGGGAACGGAGAAGAAAAAAGAGCAGATAAGCCCCGCACGCAGCGGCAATGAACCCGAACCCGCCGAAAATATCGAATTGCGAGGAAAAGTAGCCGAACCCCAGCCCGGACATCATCAGCGCGGCGTTTTCTCCCAAGGATTGAAAAGACCCCATCGTCGCCCGCATGTCCGACCCGATCCGGTGCTGCAAATATCCCGACGCGATCGGTTCGATCATCCCCGCGAACAAGCTGACGAACAGCAGCGCCGCCACTCCGCCGTAATCGCGGGACCAAGCCAGCCAAGCGAAGCTGACCGTCATCGCGGCCAGAATCGCCGTCAGCAGCGGCCGCGTACCGAACCGCTCCAAAAGCTTGTAAGCGAACAGGCTGCCGGGGAGCCGGAGCAGGAAAATCGCCGCCGAGAACGCGCCGAACAGAACGACCGGTATGCCCAGCCTGTCGAGATGCGTCTGCCAGAACTCGTCGACGTAATTGACCGCCGCCCCCGTCGCCATGCCGGACAGCAGCACGAGCGCCACCCCCGGGTTAGACCGGAAGAATCGCAGGGAGACCTTTACGTACTCTCCGATCGGAATCGGGCGCTCGTTCTGCTTGCTTTCCCGCGCAGGCTCGGCCAAGGCGGCCGTTAACATCAAGGATACGGCCATCGCGCAGAAAGACAGCCAATAGTTGAACTCGAAGCCGAAACGGTCGGCCAGCAAGCTTCCGCTTAAGGCGGCCAAGATCGTAGCGGCGATGTCTAGCGCGTTTAAGCGGCCGAGAATTTTCTCGAACTCCCGCTCTCTGCGTTCGGAAATCAGCGTATCGTACAGCAGCGCCGTCTCCGCTCCGCTGCTCGCCGCGTTCCCGAGCGCCGCCAGGAAAACGACGAGCGCGAAATGCCAGAACTCCGTCGCGAATACGAGAATCAGAAACTCCAGGCAGCCCATCAGCGCGGTGACGACGATCAGACGCTTGCGTCCCCATTTGTCGGCGATAATGCCGCTCGGCAGCTCGGACAAGACGATGGTCGCGGCAAAAATCATTTCCGCGTAGACGACCATCTGGATCGTCATCCCTCTCTGTTCCCAGAACAGCCTCTCGATGACGTAAGCGGGAATCAAGTGTTGAAAAAATCGGATTGCATACAGTAAACGAACGTTTCCCCAGTGCCGCATGGCGCATCCCTCCTGATATTCGGGTCGGTACAAGCTCTCGCCGAAAGGAGGGGCGCGCGCGGCGCTTCCGATTAACGATTAACAGGGAGGTCTGGCGTATACCATAGAATCGCTCCTTATGCCTCTTTGGATTTCGTTTGCTTTCATTATACCTTTCTCCTTGTCCAAGAGGTTGGATCTTCGCAGCGGACTTCGAGTCGGAAGCTCCTACAGCAGCGAGGAGATCGCTTTAACGATTCGCTTGCGCCTCGTCTCTTCCGTCTTGGCCTCCTCGAGGGAGAGGACGATCCGCCTCTTGTTGCTGTACGACAGCCCTTCGAACGCCTTTTGCGCGTCGGGCTCGTTCGCCAGCGCATCCAGGAGGTCCCGCGGAACCTCCACCTCGCGAGGCTCGAGATCCAACTCGATGCCGACTTCGACCTCGTCTCCGGCGGCGACTCCGGCCGCCGTCCGGTTTTCCGCGCTTAACGGGATCATGAACTTGCCGCCCATCACGGCTACGGTCGTTCTGTAAGTATGGCCGCCGACCGTGACGCGGACAGCGGGCTTCTTGCCTTGGCCAAGATCGGCCACGACCTCTTCGGGCACCTGTAAGCCCGTAGCCGTCTTGCCTGCGAGTTCGACCGTCGTCTTGAATTTCATTGCGTTTTACCTCCGATTTTAATTTATTTTATGTCCTTCGCAGCCTCGCGCCCGGCCGTCCTGCCCGAGAAGAGGCAGCCTCCGAGGAAGGTGCCTTCCAGCGCCCGGTAGCCGTGCATCCCGCCGCCCCCGAACCCGGAAGCCTCTCCGGCCGCGTAGAGGCCGGGAACCGGTCTGCCGTCCGTGCCGAGCACCCGTCCGGACAAGTCCGTCTGCAGGCCGCCCAGCGTCTTGCGGCTGACGATATGCAATCTTACGGCGATCAGCGGACCGCTCTTCGGGTCGAGCAGCTTATGCGGACGCGCGACGCGAATGAATTTATCGCCCTTGTAGTGCCGTGCTCCGCGCAGCGCGGTGATCTGGAGATCCTTCGTGAACGCGTTGTCCATCTCCCGATCCCGGGCCAGCACCTGCCTCTCGATCTCTTCGAAGCTAAGCAGTTCTTCTCCGGAGAGCCTGTTCATCCCGGCCACCAGCTCCGCCAGATTGCCGGCCACGACGAAATCCTCTCCTTTGTCCAGAAAAGCCTGAACGGGAGCGGTAGGCCCCGGCAGCACGCGGGACAGCACCTGTCTTACGCTCTTACCCGTCAGATCCGGGTTCTGCTCCGAACCGGATAGCGCGAATTCCTTCTCGATGATTTTCTGCGTCAGAATGAACCACGAGTAATCGTAGCCGCTATGGCGCAGCGCCTCCAGCGTGCCGAGCGTGTCGAAGCCGGGAAAGTTGGGGGCCGGCAATCTTCTGCCCTTCGCATCGAGCCACAGGGAGGACGGACCGGGAAGAATGCGAATGCCGTGGCCCGGCCAGATCGGGTTCCAATTGCGGATCCCCTCCGTATAATGCCACATCCGATCCCGGTTCACGATGCGCCCCCCGGCTTCCTCGGCGATGCCGAGCATCCTGCCGTCCACATGGACGGGAACGCCGGACAGCATATGCCCGGGAGGGCGGCCGAGCCGGCTCGGCCAGTTGGCCCGGACGAGATCGGGATTGCCGCCGATGCCTCCGCTTGTGACAAGCACCGCTCCCGCCCGGTATTCGAACTCGCCGACGATCTCGCGGGAGCTGGCCTCCCCTCTTGCCGCATCGCTCGCGACGAGCACGGAACCGCTTACACCGACGACCGCGCCTTGCCGGCGAATCAGGCGATCGACGCGATGGCGGGGCCGGTAGACGATCCGGCCGCCGCTGCGATGCTCGCGAACGCGTCGTTCGAACGGCTCGACGATTGCCGGTCCCGTGCCCCACACGATATGGAACCGGGGCACGGAATTTCCGTGGCCTTCCGCCAAATATCCGCCCCGTTCGGCCCAACCGACGATCGGAAAGAAGCGCACGCCCATGCCGTGAAGCCAGCCCCTTTTTTCGCCGGCGGCGAACTCGATGTAGGCCTCGGCCCATTTCCGCCCCCAATGATCCTCGTCGGCCCTGTCAAAGCCCGCGGAGCCCATCCAATCCTGCAAAGCCAGCTCCATCGAATCCTTAACGCCCAGCCGGCGCTGCTCCGGAGAATCGATCAGAAACAGCCCTCCGAACGACCACCACGCCTGCCCTCCGAGGGATGCCTCCGGCTCTTGATCCAGCAGCAGCGTTCTCTTTCCTTTATCGGCGAGCTCGGCGGCGGCGACTAGGCCGGCCAATCCCGCTCCCACAACGATCGCATCGAACTCCCTCTCCATGGAACATTCCTCCTTAATCGCGATTACGTTCCATTGTTGCCCGGATACAACGAGAT
>JAEZZE010000203.1 GCA_023418755.1 Bacillota bacterium
GTCCGAACGTTCTCCAAAGGGCAGAAAATGAAGCTGGAAATGAGCGCGGGCCTGGCCAAGCGTTCCGATTATTTGCTGCTGGACGAACCGTTCGTCGGCAAGGACGTCTTCTCGCGGCGGGATTCTCTCAAGCTGATGATGTCCGGACTGAGAGGGGACGAGACCGTGCTGATCGCCACCCATCTGATCGACGAGATCGAGAACGTCATCGACCGCGCCGTCGTCCTTCACAAAGGGCTGATCCGCGCCGACTTTCTCGTCGACGATCTGAGGGAGCAAGGCAAAAGCTTGACGGACGCCATGCAGGAGGTGCGGCAGACGGGTCCGCATTATCGCAACTAAGAGGGAGCCTCCTCTTCGACTCGAAGTCTACGCTTATCCTTTCTTCTCATATAAATGAAGAAACGAGGGAGGCGGAAGAATGGCCATATGGGGCTGGGTCTGGATCGCGATATTCGTGCCGCTCGGATGCATGTCCGGATTTTTGCTTTTTCGGCGCGCCATGCTTCCCGTCTCGGGGGGGCCCGCCGGCGGACGGCTTTCCGTTATCATACCGGCCAGAAACGAAGAGCGGAACCTGCCGCATTTGCTCGATTCGCTGATGGGGCAGACCGTGCGGCCGTATGAAATCATCGTCGTGGACGACCTTTCGGAGGATCGCACGCGCGAGATCGCCGAGAGCTACGGGGTTGCCGTCATAGCCGGAAGTTCTCTTCCCGAAGGATGGACCGGCAAGAACTGGGCGGCATGGACGGGCTACACCCGCTCTTCGGGAGACGTCCTTGCCTTCTTGGACGCCGACGTTCGGCTCGCGCCGAACGCGTTGGCCTCTCTGCTGCGCGCCAGGGAGAGCTGCGGGGGCGCCGTGTCCGTCGTGCCTTTTCACAGAACGGAGAGGTTTCACGAGAAGCTGGCTCTGATCTTTAATCTGCTGGGCGCGTTCGCGTTTACGTCTCCGTTCGAGAGGAACAACCCGGGCAAAGGACTGTACGGCTCTTGCATCGTCGCGTCGAGGGCGGACTACGAGAAGATCAACGGACACCAGAGCGTCAGGGGAGAGGTGCTTGACGACCTGCTACTCGGCTCGAAGTTCAGGGAGGCCGGCATTCCGATCGTCAACTACATCGGATACCGCATGGTTTCTTTCCGGATGTACCCTCAAGGAATCCGCAGCGAGATCGAAGGCTTCAGCAAAGGCGCCGTTCTAAGCACGTCCACGCTGAATCGCTGGACGGTCGCCTGTTCGGCGGCCTGGATAGCGGGGCTTCTCGCGTCCGAGATCGCGCTCGCCTCGGCCTTTGTCTTTGCGCCGCAGGGGCTTCCGCTTGCGGTCGGCTATGGGCTGTACACGGCCCAAATCGTCTATTTGACGAGATACGTAGGCTATTTCGGCATCGCCGTTCCGCTTCTGCATCCGTTGGCCGCTTTGTTTTTCCTTGCCGTGATGCTGTATTCGCTTTATCAGGTCGCGGTACTGGGGCGCGTCAGATGGAAGGGAAGAGACGTCCGCGTAGGAAGCGGGAGGAGACGATGATGCTGGTTCTGTGGACGGCCGCGGCGTTTCTGTCCGGTTCGCTCATGTTCTCTTACTGGCTGGGACTGGCGGCGAAGCGGGAGCTGCGCGGCATCGGCGACGGGAACCCGGGCGCGCTGAATCTGTGGAAGGCGGCGGGCTTCCGGCTCGGCCTCGCCGGCGTCGCGCTGGATTATCTGAAGGGTTATTTGCCGCTGCTGGGACTGGCCGCAACGGAATACGCCCAAGGCTATCGCCTCATACCGCTGGCGATCGCTCCGATTGCCGGCCACGCGTTCTCTCCGTTTCTCCGGGGACGCGGAGGCAAAGCGATCGCGGTAACGTTCGGGGTATGGAGCGCGATAACGGGCTTCGAAGCCGCGATCGCTTACGCGGTCTTGTTGGCCATGCTGAAAGGAGCCGGCCGCTTGCTCCGGGGAGACCGCCCCAAGAGACCGGAGTCGGACGGCGCGCAGGTCGTCGTCGGAACGCTGCTGCTGCCGTTCTATCTGCTTGCGTCGCATCAGGCGGTAGAGCTACTGTACGTATGGCTTGGCAGCTTCGCGATCATCGCGTTCAAGCACCGGAAGGAGCTGGCGTCTCTGGCGTCGCGGCTTGGCAAGCGCGAGCGCGATAGAAGCAAGAGCGATCATCATAAAAGCGCGTTATAAACGAAAGAGGGTGCCGTCGTTATGGACAGAGCCGTATGGGAGGCGGTTGCCGCCAAGCTCGCCCCGGGGGCGGAGCTGGTACGGGCGTGGGAGGCGGAAGGCGGCGTGTCCGCTCAAACCGTCGGGCTGGAGCTCAGGCTCGCCGACGGGACTTCGCGTAAGATGATCGTCCGCCGGCACGGGGAGGCCGACCTCGCGCGCGATCCTCGCATCGCCGCGCATGAATTCAAGCTGCTGCAAGGGCTGCGCTCGGCGGGAGCGCCCGTGCCCGAGCCGTATTTTTACGACGAATCCGGGGAGACGCTGCCATCCCCTTATCTCGCGATCGAATATATCGATCATGAACGGGAATACGTCCCTCCGGACAAGAGGGTCTTCGCGCGGCGGATGGCGGAGGCGCTGGCCGCCGTCCATCGGTTCGATGCCGATCTGGAAAAGCTGGCCTTCCTTCCGCGGCAGGACGATCTGGCCGCAAGCCGGCTTGCCGCGAAGCCGGACCGTCTCGACGAATCGTTAAGCGAGGGGCGCGTCAGGGATGCGCTTGAACGGGTGTGGCTCCCTCCGCGGCGCAATCGGACGGCGCTGCTGCACGGGGATTTCTGGCCGGGCAATACGCTTTGGAACGAAGACGAGTTGGTTGCCGTCATCGATTGGGAGGATGCCGCGTTGGGAGATCCGCTGGCGGATCTCGCCAATGCGCGGCTGGAAATGCTGTGGGCCTACGGGGAAGAGGCCATGGAGGAGTTCACGCATCGGTATCTCTCGCTCGCCAGTGAGATCGACGCCGGGAACCTTCCCGTCTGGGATCTGTACGCCGCGATTCGGCCCGCCTCGCAGCTGTCCGGGTGGGGACTCGAGCCGGACGTCGAACGGACGATGCGGGAACGCCATCTCCGGTTCGTGAACGAAGCTTTGGACAAGCTCTGACCTGCGGCCCGCCGCGGTTAAACGATGACTACGGCTAACGGAATCGCATTCGGAACGCCTTCGGAGTCGTTCCGGCGAGACGGCCGAAGCTGCGGACGAAATGCGGAAAAGAACCGAAGCCGACGTGCTCGGCGATTCGTCCGATCGCGTCGTTCGTATCGACCAGCAGCCGTTTGGCCTGCTCGATCCGATAGCGGGTTAAGTAGTCGAGCGGCGTGCAGCCGTAAGCGCGTTTCATGCAGAGCGAAATATAATTCGAGTGGAAATGCAATTCCTCCGACATTTTTTTATAGTTGAACGATTCCCGGAAGTTCCGGCGCAGAAATGCGGCCGCTTCTTCGGCGATCGCCAAATACGAGCTGCTTGCCGGAAGACTCGTTTCTTCGTGAAGCTGAAGCAGCAGCTCCTGGAAAAGCAGCTGCTGCTTCCAGCGGGAGGCCGCGGACGTCTCGGATTGAAGAGCAAGCAGCCGGCGAAGCCGCGAATATGCGGTATCCGGGGATTGCAGCCTGCCGGACTGCGGCAAATCATGCGTGAAAGGAACGATCGTCGAATAGTCGCTGGCCTCCGGTCGGGGCAAATTCCCGGAATCCGCGGAAGCCGTCTCGTTCCAGCCGCCGAGCGTCTGAAAATGAATCCAGTAGAAATGGGTTTCTTCCCCGCACGGATCCGTCGTCCGATGAGCTCGGTCCGGGCGAAGCAGGCCGAATCCGCCGGCGGGCACGGCAACGGGAAGAGCCTCTTCCGCCATATGCAGGCAGCCCCGGGTAACGATCAGCAGATCGAACACTCCGATGCCGGAGCGATCGGCATGCCTGCCTCCCGCAGGATACGTATCTTCGCCGCAAGTCATGAAATGCGGCAAAGGCGGAGAAATAAATCGAAGCATGCGGACGCCTCCTTCTCGGACTATTTTTTATTATAGCATGTTGCGATCCGACAAAAAGTGTGTGAGTTAGGCTATCGGCCGATGAGCCCGACAGTGCTATATTCGGAGGGAGAGATCCTATTTTCCGTATAAGCGAGGTATTCATAATGAGCAAACGGCATGCGATCTTCGATGCGCTCCCGCTCGGAGCAATCAAGCCGGAGCAGTGGCTTCGGGATCAATTGCGGATTCAGGCGGACGGGCTGACGGGGCATCTGGAGGAGCACTGGGCGGACGTCGGGCCGAACAACGGCTGGATCGGCGGCAAGGGCGAGAGCTGGGAGCGAGGGCCTTACTACTTGGACGGCTTGCTTCCGCTGGCTTATTTGCTGGAGGACGACGGTCTGATCGCCAAGGCGAAGCGCTGGGTGGAATGGTCGCTGGCCAGCCAGCGGGAGGACGGTTCGTTCGGTCCGGCGAGCATCGAGACGGTTAACGGAGACGTCGACAAGCAGCAGGATTGGTGGCACTACATGATCATGCTGAAGGTCATGACGCAATACGAGGAAGCGACGGGAGACGAGCGGGTCGTCCCGTTCCTGGCTTCGTACTTCCGATACGTGCGCGGCCGGATCGAGGAGCAGCCGCTGCGCGGTTGGGCGCAGGCGCGCGGGATGGAAATGCTGCTGTCGATCCAGTGGCTCTACCGGAAAACCGGGGACGAGAGCCTCCTGGAGCTGGCGAGCCTTGTGGCGGCCCAAACGACCGGCTGGACCGACGTGTTCCATGATTTTCCCTTCTGGCGCAAGGTGGAGCAGTGGGATTGGAAGACGCATGTCGTGAACGTGGCGATGGGCATTAAAGCGCCCGGCGTTCTGCACGAGCTGACCGGCGATCCTCGGGAGCGGGAGGCGGTCCATCGCGGCATCGACAGCTTGATGACGTACCACGGCCAAGCCCATGGCATGTTCTCGGGAGACGAGTGGCTGTCCGGCACCCACCCGAGCCAAGGCGTGGAGCTGTGCGCCGTCGTGGAGTATATGTTTTCCATGGAGCAGTTGACGAGGGTATTCGGGGAAGGGCGCTTCGGCGACATTCTCGAGAAGGTGGCGTTTAACGCCCTGCCGGCGACGATCTCCAAGGATTGGACGTCGCACCAGTACGACCAGCAGGCGAACCAGATCGTCTGCAACGTGGCTCCCCGCGATTGGAGCAACGGCGACGAGGCGAATCTGTTCGGGCTGGAGCCCAACTTCGGCTGTTGCACGGCGAATATGCACCAGGGCTGGCCGAAGCTGGCGTCGCATCTGTGGATGCGGGATGGGGAAGGCGGTCTGGCGGCGGTGTCGTATGCGCCCTGCACGGTAACGGCTCAAGTCGGAGCGGGCGGCTCCGCGGCCGAAGCGACGCTGAAGGTCCGCGGCAATTACCCGTTCCGCGAGACGGTGGACATCGAACTGTCGCTCGACCGCCCGGCAGAGTTCGCGATTATGCTGCGCATTCCCGAATGGTGCGAGCGGCCCGTCGTAAAGCTGAACGGGGAAGAAGCGGAGCTGTCGATCGAGAAAGGCTACGCCAAGCTTCGCCGCGCATGGTCCGACGGGGATAGGCTTACGCTGTTTATGCCGATGAAGGCCAAGACCGTTACCCGCAATTTGCTTGCCGTCAGCGTGGAACGCGGGCCGCTCGTATACGCCCTGCCGATTCAAGAGAATTGGCAACTGCTGCAGCGGAGAGAGAAGTTCCATGATTGGGAAGTGTACCCCGGCTCGCCGTGGAAATACGGATTGCTTGCGGACAACGAGTACGAGGCCGTCTTCTCCGACGTGGCTTACCAGCCCTTCGACGCGAGCCGTCCTCCTGTCCGGCTGAAAGCGAAGGGACGGCTGGTTCGCGATTGGAAGATGGAAGGCAACAACGCCGGTACTCCTCCGATGCATCCCGCTGCCGCCGATCAACCGATCGCGGACCTCGAGCTCGTGCCCTACGGCGGCGCGAAGCTGCGGATCTCGGAGTTCCCGACGATCGGCCATCCCCTAGAAGCAAGAAAACATATGTAGAAGAAATCCCTCCGGCAGGTGCGTTATTGCGCCTGTCAGAGGGATTTTCACGTTTAAGTCGCCCGCAATCCGAGCCGATCGTACTGCTCCCGCGGAGCCTCGACTTTGCGCATGGCCTCGATCAGCAACCGAATGAAGCGGCATCGGCATCCGTGGGCTATAATCGAATTAAGTCATTTTGTATGCGGAGGGAATAGAGCATTGAACAATCCGATAGAGAGCATTCGCTGGGCGGAAGGGACCGCGGTTTTGGAGGAGTTGATCGAAGAGGCCGGCGCTGCGATCGTTCGCGGCATGAATCAAGGCTTCGAGGCCGAGGTAACGAGAATCGATACGGAACAGGGCAGCTTCGTGCTGAAAATATGGAGCAAGGGCTCCAAGCCGGACGTCGGTTATCAGTATCGGCTGTTGAGAGCCCTGAGCGAGAGGGGAATCGCGGTGCCGGAGGCGCTCGGCTGGGGGATCGATTCTAACGGAAACCAAGCGCTCTTAACCTTCTACGGCGGGGAGCCCGTCGCGAAAGCGAACGCCAAGACGATGGCTGCGTTGGCCGGAATTTTATCGGCGATTCACCGGATTCCCGTCGAGTCGCTCGGGAGCGTAAAGCTGCCGAAGCACGACATGGCCGGCTACTTTTTTCCCGGAATCGAAGCTTATCCCGATCTGGAACGCGCCTTGCGGCATTTGGTCTCCCGCATTCCGGGGACGAACGTCAGGGTCATTCACGGAGATTATCATCTGCAAAATATCGTCGAGCGCGACGGCGAATACGCGATCCTCGACTGGACGAACGGTCAAGCCGGAGACTTCAGATACGACTTCGCCTGGGCTTGCGTTCTGATTCGCATTTACGCATCCGAACGTCTGGCTTCGGCTTTTTGCGCTGCTTACCTCAAGAAAAACCCGATCCCCCCGGAGGAGCTCCGCCTGTTCGAGGGAATCGCTTGTCTGAGATGGATGCTGCTGCATAGGCGCGGAGGCGTTCCGCAAGGACCTCGAACGTTGGGGAAAGCGCGGGAGATCGTCGCCGCTCTTGGCGGCATCGTTCCGGAAGGGCTGCTCGGCTAATGCGACGGGCGACTCGCGCCATCGTTAATCCGCCGATAGCCGCTCCTTCCTTTATTCGTTAACTGGGGAAGCGGGATACATGCGGGCAATTTCCAGCGCCGTTTTTCTTACTTCGTCCGCAATGCGGGCGGGCTCGAGCACGAGGACGTCGGTCTTCATGCGAAGCAAAAATCCGATCAACTGTTTTCCCTCGGGAAGAGAGGTCCGCACGAGAAGCGAGCCGTCGGGCTGCTTCTCGATCTCGCTCTCTTCGAAGCGGTCGATGGCCGCGACCCTTCCTTCGCCCGAAATCCGCAGGACCAGATCGACGCGGGGGCACGATCGCTCGTCGGGCAGATCCATTCGTCGATTCAGTTCGGCG
The DNA here is from genome assembly GCA_023418755.1 of Bacillota bacterium. Lineage (GTDB taxonomy): Bacteria > Bacillota > Bacilli > Paenibacillales > Paenibacillaceae > Cohnella. Next base: position 7,469 of record JAEZZE010000203.1, read on the forward strand.
AGAGGGATTTCCCTGCGACTATAAACCTCGGGCAGCATCCGTAAATCCGATATCCGCGAAAGCCTGAAGATCCGATAATCTTCGCGAGTCAGGCAATAACCGTGCAGGTACCAGGAATAGCCTTTGAGCGCCAGTCCCATCGGTTCGACGCAGCGTTCCGAGTCGTCTCCCCGGCCATCGGTGTAGGCGAACCGGACCAGCATCTTTCGAGCCGTCGCCGTCTGCAGCGTTTCGTATTTTCCGCGCTCGGCATCGCTGTCGCGCCAAGGGGTAAAGTCGACAACGACCTGCTGGCTTTCCGGTAACCGACCATGCTCCGCATGGGAGAGCAACGCGCCGACTTTGTCGAGCAGAACGTCCATGCCGGAGGCGTTCATCGCCCGGGTCGATTGAAGTCCCCTTAGAGCGGTGAACAGGGAAAGCAGCTCGTCGAAGGACAGCAGCTGGCGATCGAGGCGGAAGCTGTCCATGATTTCGAAGCCGCCTTCGGCTCCCGTGTACGATACGATCGGGATTCCCGCCTGGCTTAAAGACTCCAGGTCGCGGTAGATCGTACGCAACGAGACTTCCATCCGCTCGGCCAAATCGTTCGCTTGCACGCGTCTTCTGTTCAATAGAAGAATCGTAATGGCCATCATCCGTTCGAGCTTCATATCCGTTCCTCCTTCCAGCTTGTTATTTTATCATCTTAATGCGCCGCCGCGTAACCGTCGATTTCCGCCGCCGGGTCGAGTTTTTCTTTCCTCATGAACAGGGCGGCGACCAGGGCGAGAACGGCGGGAACGAGTCCCCACGCGAACGTCGCGCCGATCGACGTGGCCAATCCCGACCGGACGACGTCCAGAACGCCCGCGTCGAATGCTTGCCTGAGCTCGGGATTAAGCAGGACGTACGGGTCGCCGTAGTCGAGGTTCGCGGGCACGGACGAGGCTTCTCCGCCCCCGAATGCCGATGTCAGCTTGCCCGTAAGCAAGTGGCTCTGAATAATCCCGAAGATCGTAATTCCGAGCGTCATGCCGAGCGAACGGTTGAAGTTAAGCGTAGAGTTGGCGGCCCCGCGCTGCGTGGCCGGAAAGGATTGAATGGCCGACGTGCTGAGAACGGAGAAGGTCGCGCCTACGCCGAGTCCGATCAGAATCATGTAGACGGTCACGAGAACGCGCGGCGATTCCGCCGTAATCCCCGCCAGCAGAATAAATCCCGCGACGAGAAGGGCAAGGGGAGGCACGAGAATCGTCCGGTAGGACAGCTTCGACATCAAGAAGCCTCCCAGCGTAGCCGTCACTACCGACCCCATCATCATCGGCAGCAGGACGAGTCCGGCATTGGACGCGGTGCCTCCCAGGACGCCCTGGACGAAGATCGGAATGAACACCGACGCGGACATAAAAGCGGCGCCGCTGAACATGGCGATCGCATTGCTCGTCGTATAGAGCCGATTCCGGAACATTCGGTAGGAGATGATCGGCTCGACGGCTCTTTTCTCCGCGACGATCAACAATAGAACCAATACGAGGAATCCCGCGAACAGACCGAGGATTTGCGGCGAGCCCCAGGCATACTCTTTGCCGCCGAGCTCCAGAGCCATCATGAGGCATACGATCGCCCCGACGAGCAGCGTCGCGCCCAAGTAATCGATGCTCTGTCTGGAATGCGCCGCCGACTTCTTGTAAAACAAGGCAACCAGAACGAACGCGATCAAGCCGATCGGCAGGTTGATGTAGAAGATCCATTTCCAATGCAGATGGTCCGTGATATAACCTCCGATCATCGGCGCGGCTATGCTCGACAGGCCGAACAAGCCGCCGAACATTCCCGTCATTTTCCCTCTGTTCTCGGGGGCGACGACATCGAACATGATCGTGAACGCGATGGACACCATGGCGCTTGCGCCGATCCCCTGCACCGCCCTGAAAATGCTGAGCGCCGTGATGGATTCGGCCGTTCCGCACAGAGCCGAGCCGACCATGAACACGACGATGCCGAAGATGAAAAACCGCTTGCGCCCGTACATATCGGACAGCTTGCCGAAGATCGGCATTCCCGCCATTTCCGTGACCATATACGCGGAAGTGACCCAGACGAATTTATCCAGTCCGCCCATCTCCCCGACGATCGTTCCCATCGCCGTAGCCACGATCGTGTTGTCCATCGACGCCATGAGGATCGAGAGCAGAAGCCCCGCCATAACGAACCCGACTTTATTTTGCTTTTGACGCATTGGTGTTCCATTCCTTTCGCGGTTAAGTGATCCGGCGAACCCGCCGTCTGAGAATCATCATAACCGCCCCTTGTTGACACCTGTATGTCAGGATTAAAATGGATGCCGTTTTCGGTTCGCGTTTTTGCGGCCTTCCGTTGACAACCCTAGCAAAATGATTTACTATTCCATTATATCAACTCGGAATAGTATGTTTTTAGAACATTCCGAAAATTCAGTTTCTCGACCAGGGGGAAAAGGCAGAATGAAATTCAACAAGATGAGCTTGCTGGCATTGGTCCTATTGTTAACTACGGTACTGGCCGCATGCAGCAAAGACAATTCGAACAGCGGCGGCCAGAACGCTTCGCAGAGTCCGTCCGGCGGCGCCAGCCCTTCTCAGGAGCAGGGAGCCAAGGAATATAAGAACGAATTGAATATCGCCCTTACGGCGCAGCCTCCGACACTGGATACCGCCATGACGGTATCGGCCGTCGCGCTGGATACGGCGGGCTATATTTTCGAGCAGCTGTACACGCTGAACGCTAACTACGAGCCGATGCCGCAACTGGCGGAATCGGTGGAGATAAGCGAGGACGGCTTGACGTACACGTTTAAGCTGCGCCAAGGCGTGAAGTTCCATAACGGCAAAGAGATGACCTCCGAAGACGTCGTCGCCTCGATGAACCGTTGGCTGGCGATGTCGTCCCGCGCCAAAGTGCTGCTGACGAACGCAAAGTTCGAAGCAGCCGACGCTTTTACGGTAAAATTAACGATCGAGAAGCCGGCTTCCGACGTGCTCATTCTGATCGCTTCCCAAGCGCAATTCCCATCGATCCTGCCGAAGGAGATTGTGGAATCCGCGCCCCCGGAGGGCATTACGGATTACATCGGCACAGGTCCCTACAAGTTCAAGGAATGGAAGCAGGATCAGTATATTCATCTGGTTAGGAACGAAGATTACCAAGGTATCGAGGCGGAGGCGAGCGGCTACTACGGACGCAAGGACGCGCCTACGGAAAACTTGTATTTCCACTTCGTCACCGATCATGCGACACGGATCGCCGGCGTCAAGACCGGCAAATACGACGTGGCCGACAGCATTCCGATCGAGAGCTACGACGAGCTTGCCGCGGATAAGAACGTGGACGTGCATTCGTTCCCGGGCGGGGCTCTGACCGCGTTCCTGAAC
>JAEZZE010000229.1 GCA_023418755.1 Bacillota bacterium
GGGGCGTTGGCGGCGGATTAGCTCGCGGGGCGATACTAATGGCGCGCGCACGGGGCGTTGCATCCGGATTAGCTCGCGGGGCGGTACTAATGGCGCGGTCACGGGTCGTTGGATCCGCGTTAGCTCGCGGGGCGGTACTAATGGCGCGCGCACGGGGCGTTGGCGGCGGATTAGCTCGCGGGGCGATACGAATGGCGGGGGCTTGACGAAATCGTTCCGATCATATATCTTAAAATTAAGATTTATGAATTAGAGATTTAATTCGAGAGAGGAGAGATTCATCATGACAGCTTACCGCAGCATCCAAGGCACGTATCGGGGGGCTCCGTTTCATATGGTCGGGGACGGGTTCCGGGTGTCCAACTACTTCCCGTCCGGCCAGGATTTCGGAGCGAAGTTCAGCCCCTTTCTCTTGATGGACTATAATGCCCCTTACGAGTTCCCGCCTTCGGATTCGGTCAAAGGCGTCGGCGCCCATCCTCACCGGGGCTTCGAGACCGTGACGATCGCGTACGAAGGTTATATCGAGCATCACGACAATCACGGCAGCCACGGCATTATCGGGCCCGGGGACGTCCAGTGGATGACCGCGGGATCCGGCCTGCTGCACAAGGAGTATCACGAGAGGGAATTCTCGAAACGCGGCGGCTTGTTCCATATGATCCAGCTGTGGGTCAACCTGCCTCGCGAGCATAAAATGCATCCCCCGAAATACCAAGAGCTGACGAAGGACAGAATGGGCTACGTCGACCTGCCGGAAGACGGAGGAACCGTACGCGTCATCGCCGGCGAATACAACGGCGCGAAAGGTCCGGCAAGCACGTTCACGCCGATCCATCTATTCGATATGGCGTTGAAACAAGGAGGCAAGGCTAGCTTCGAGCTTCCGTCTACCTTCAATACTGGTGCGTTGGTGCTTCGCGGAACGGTGAAAATAAACGAGGAAACGACGGCGGGAGAAGGAGAATTCGTCCTGTTCCGGAACGAGGCCGGCGGCATCTCCGTCGAAGGGTTGAGCGACGACGCGCTTATCATCTTCCTGAGCGGAGAGCCGATCGACGAGCCCGTCTTCATGCACGGTCCGTTCGTCATGAACAGCCGCGAGGAATTAGTGGAAGCGTTCAAGGATTTCCAAGCGGGGAAAATGGGCCGCGCCGACTTCTAACCTCCAACTATCCGACCGGTCTAACCCGCGAAATAAAAGAACGGGACCTCGGCAGGAAGCTCCCCTGCCGGTCCCGTTCTTTTCGCGTTATCACGCTTTGATTTCAAGCAGCTCGTACTTGACGATGCCGACCGGCGCCTCCACGCTGACGATGTCGCCCACGCGCTTGCCGATCAGCTCCTTGCCGAGCGGGCTTTCGTACGAGATCTTGCTCTCGTTGACGTCCGCCTCGGCCGGACCGACGATTCGGTACTCGATCTTCTCGTCGAACTCGATATCGTTCAGAACGACGGTCGAACCGACGCGGACGTGGGAGGTGTCCATGTCTCCCTCGTCGACGACTCGCGCGTTGCGCAGCATCTTCTCCAGCACGAGAATTCTCGTCTCCATGAACGCCTGGTCGTCCTTGGCCGAATGATACTCGCTGTTCTCCTTCAGATCCCCGTAGCTGATCGCCAGCTTGATGCGGGCGGCCAGTTCCTTGCGCTTCACGTATTTAAGATCATCAAGCTCGGCTTGTAATTTGTCCAATCCCTCTTTGGTCAGAATCACTTCTTCGTCCGCCATCGTCCACAGCTCCAATCTGCTTTCTTATCCCCATTCTATCGTATATCCATCGCCGTTGCACTTTAGACCCCTTCGTCCGATACGGTCTCGGTCCGAACCGGCGGCTAGTCCCCGTTCGAAGCTTCTCCCAGCGGAGTCGTCAGGCCGTCGAGGCTGCGCGCGTTTTTCCGCTCCCGATACTCGATCAGCCCCTCTTCGCCATGTTGCACGGCCCACTTTCGCAGCGTATCCCGCTCCTTCTCGTAGGTCATGAAAGGAACCGCGAAGCCGCAAGAGGTTTGGACTTTATGGAAATCCACCGCAATGATCTGCCGCGCTCCCGGAATCGGGGGAAATAACGGGTACAACTCCTCCCATTCCGCGGTTCCGGGCAGGATGACCGATCCTCGGCCGTACAGCCTCAAAATATTCGGCGGGCCTTCGAAGGCGCAAAACATGATCGTGACTCTCCCGTTCTCCCGAATGTGCGCGCTCGTCTCGTTGCCGCTCCCCGTCAAATCCAGGTAAGCGACGCGATTCGGGGTCAACACGCGCAAAGTATCGTATCCCTTCGGCGACAGATTGACATGTCCCTCCGCGGACAGCGGCGCCGAGCCTACAAAGAAGATGGGCTGTTTGGCGATAAACGCCTCATGCTCCGGCAACAGCGCTTCGAATTGTTTTCCCATTGCCTCATTCCTCCTCCGAATCTTTTGTTCCGTCCTCCCCGAACCAAGCTCGCCCGAGCCGGCGAATGCCCTCGGCGATCCGCTCCTCCTCGACTCCGCCGAAGCCGAGCATGACGTAAGACCGGGGACAGCTCTCCGGGTCCATCCAGTGACGGTTCGGCGAATGGACTCGAATCCCTTGTTCGGCCGCCAGCTCCGTCAGTTCCACTCGCTCCCGGCCGCGAACGTCCAGCAGCACGTGAAGCCCCGCTTTCTGGCCGATGATCCCGACGCGATCGCCCATCTCCCGCTGCACGGCCTGCAGCAGCGCTTTGCTTCTGGACTGGTACAGCTTTCTCATTTTACGAACGTGTCTTGCGTAATGGCCTTCCTTCATAAACAGGAGCACCGCTTGCTGAAGCAGCGGAGACGCCGACTGGCTGTATGCTTCCAGACGTTCGCGAAAGCCAGCCGCCAGGCGCGAAGGCAATACCATATAGCTTAATCTTAGCGCCGGCAGGAAGGACTTGGAGAATGTCCCCAAGTAGATAACTCTGTCTCCGGCATCCATTGCCTTCAGCGGCGGGATCGGCTGTCCTTGATAGCGGAATTCGCTGTTGTAGTCGTCCTCGAGGATGATGCCGTCCGTCTCGTCCGCCCATTGCAGCAGTTGGCTCCTCTTGCCGACGGACATTACGACCCCAAGCGGAAATTGGTGCGCGGGAGTAACGTAGACCGCCTTCGCCCCCCGCTCCCGCAACGCTTCCACATCCAACCCGTCGGCCTCGACCGGAATCGGAACGAGCGGCAGCCGATGGTTCTCGAGCACCGACCTTATGCCGTCGTAGCCCGGATCCTCCATGCCGAACGGCTCCCCGGAGGGCAGCAGAAGCTGGCATAGCAGACTGATCGCCGGCTGCGTGCCCCCGGCGAGGAAGATTTGCTCCGGGGAACAGGAGATGCCGCGGGCAGCGTACAGGTAACGGACGATCTCCCGGCGCAGCTCTCCGCTTCCCTGCGGCTCCCCGTATCCGAGCGCTTGGCGGCGGTCCCCGGCCAGCGCTTCCGTCAAGCATTTCTTCCAAGGGGCGAGCGGAATCTTCTCCAGCGCCACGTCCCCGTAATGGAAGTCGATATCCGCTTCCGCACCGTGCGCCGCCTCTCCCATTTTCATCAAAGAGAAGTCTCTTTGATCCGCTGTAGCCGAAAACGCTCCGACCGGAAGCACGAGCAGCCCGCTTCTGGGCCTACTCCGCACGTAACCTTCGGCAAGCAGCTGCTGGTAGGCGGACTCCACCGTATTTCTGCTGATCGACAAGTGGGCGGACAATTGGCGGATCGACGGCAGCCGGTCGTTCCCCTTCAGCCCGCCCGATTCGATCTGCCGCCGAATATAGCCGTAAAGCTGCTTATAGACGGGAACTCCGCTTTCTTTATCCAACAACGGCGTAAGTCCGAGCATTCTCCCCCTCCATCTGTCCCTATGAAAATCGAAAATTCTGGCACTTACTCCAAGGCCAATCGGTCCGTACAATGAGTTTATCATAACCTATGCAAGGAGAGACAGACGATGTTTCCGATGAGAATGTTCAAACTGGAATGCACGGACTCCGATGCGATCGATCGCTTTCTTAACCGGGCGAGAACCGGTTTCCTCGGCTTGGCGGCGGACGGAGAGCCTTACGTCGTTCCCTTGAACTACGTCTGGATGAACGGCTCGGTCTACTTTCACGGCGCCGCGGAAGGACGCAAAATCGACATGCTTCGCCGCAACGCCCATGCCTGCTTCACCGTCTGCGAGGATCTCGGCACGATTACCGCCGCCGTGCCGGCCCATACGGATACCGCTTATATGAGCGTCATGCTCTTCGGCCCCGTCTCCCTCGTCCCGGAGCTCGGGGAAGCGACCGAGGCCATGCAGGCGATGCTCGACAAATACGTACCCGGCTATTACGACCACCCCCTCGCGCCAAGCCATGTGGAGAAATACGTTTCCTCTCTGGGAAGCCGGACGGCCGTATTCAAGCTGACGCCTAGCGGCGTGACCGCGAAAATGAACGAGGCTTCGGACGAGAGCCGTATGTTCTATCCGGGCAAGACGCATCGGGACAGTCGCTCGTAAGCCGCAAACCGGAGGAACGCCTTCCCCGCAACGGGTGCAACCTGCAACCGCCGCGCCGGATCGTTGCAAGAAAGGTTAAGCTGCGCATATCAGCAAAAACGTCTTCGGCTTCCCGGGACGGAGAATGCGATTTGTCGGAGACGATTCAGATAAGGAAAGCGGACTTAATCCTTCCGGATCGGTAAAAAAACTCCCCTTGCCCTTTACATAAGAGTAGAAGGAAGGGGAGCTACTTTATGCTGCTATCCGTTAATTCGGGTTAATCCGGGTTCATCTGGCAGAGGAGAGCTGGCTTCCGCGCATATCCGCGTTCTCGGCTCCCCGCGATTATCTTTGAATCGGAATCATGATCGTAAATTCGGGGTCGGGATCATAAGGATCTCGGCTTAGCGAATAGATTTCGAAATGGGTCAACTCTCCTTGAAACACCGAATATCCCCGATCTTCGATCCACTTATAGATATTGCGATACGAAGTATCTATGCTCCCGCCTTTGGCGTGCTCGCATTTCGCGTAATTCAGGGTGGGAACCTCTACGGCCACCATGCCCTCCGGAACGTAACCGGTGCCGTCCGTCGTTTCGATGACCGCATAGTGGGTAAAGCCCTCTCCGCCAGGATAAGCATGATAGGATAGGCCGTAAAAATGCGTGGTCGAAACCGGCTCCGGAATCTCTTTCATCCGCGCCCGCAGCTTCTCGTGTATCCGTCTAATCCCTCCCGCTCCGGCCTCCGCGAACGTCCCTTCCCACTTCAATCCGACGGCCCGGAATCCCTCTTTGGCGACGACGACCGTATCGTTGTGCTGTTCCACTTCCGATTTCCTCCTTGTCCGTTATCGTTCGTTACGCTACTATCATAATACATAACCGTGACAAAAACTGTCAGATAATCGAGGGACAGCCATGACGAAAACGAAACGTCTGATCGATCTGATGATGGTCGTGTACGAAAAGCGGAAATTCACGGCGGAACAGCTGGCGGAGGAGTTCGGAGTGTCCTACAGGACGATGCTTCGCTATTTGCAGGAATTGAGCGGAATGGGCGTCCCTCTGTACTCCGAACCGGGCAGGCACGGCGGCTACTCCCTCCTCCACCGAAGCAAAGCTCCCGTCGTCGGGCCCGACCGGCCGCTTCCTCCGACGAGAACTTTGTTCAAGCCTTCGGTGCGGCTGATGGGCGTCGAATTCAAGGCCCCGTTTACCGCCGTCTATATGGCTAATTCGGTCATTCCGGGGCTATGGGCCGAGCTGCGGGCGCGCATGGAAGAGATCGAAGGCGCCGTCCGGCCGGAGAGGCTGATCGGAGCGGTACGAAGCCGGTCGGTCGCCTACCACTACGTAGCCGGGGCGGAAGTCGTCTCGTTCGGCCGGATTCCCGAAGGGATGACCGCCATCACGATTCCGGCCGGAGCCTATGCCGTCTACTCGCACCAAGGCCTCTATCGGCGCGAAGAGAGGGACCAGACTTACTTCCGCGCGCTGGAGCGGCTTCGCGGGCAAGGGATGGACCATGAGCCCGACGCTTACGGATTGGAGATTTTCACCTCTTACGCTCATGCCAAAGAGGACCGGGAGTGCGAAATTTATATTCCGTTAAAATGAGGGGCCTCGGCGACCGGATCATTCATTCGCCGTTCTTGACGGCTTTCTTCATGTTTTCGTAGCTGAACGCGCCCAAATAACGGCTTTTCACGTTTCCGGAAGGATCGATCACGTAGGTGGTCGGGAAAGCCGTTACCCCGTACCCGTTGACGGCATCGCCCCGATCGTCCAGAACGATCGGGAAGCTCAGTTCTCTCTTGTCCGCGTATTCCCCGACGACTCCGGGATTTCTCTCCTGCGTCGTCGCATTGACGGACAGAACCGCGACCTCCCCCTCCCTATGCTCTTGGTAGAACTTCTCCACATGGGGCATTTCCGCCTGGCACACGCGGCACCAGGTGGCCCAGAAGTTCAGGACGACCGTCCGGCCCCGGTAATCCGACAGCCGGACGGCGTTGCCGTCCAGATCCGTCAGCTCGAATTCGGGCGCGGCTTGGCCGATGCGGACGCCGCCCTTGCCCTCGATCGGGCTAAGCGCCGTATATCCGATCATCGTCGCGACGAGCATGACGCCTCCCCAGCTTGCCGCGATCTTGACCGCTTCCTTGCTCCCCGCTCTTCGATAATTCCGCAAGACGAGATACGCCAGCGCGACTATCGAGGCCAGCCAAATTCCCCTCGTTCCTCCGCTGAAGAACAGAAGCGAGAGGGGCTGCGCAATGACGCCCGCCGGATCGAACGCGAACAAGCTGCCCTTCCAGACGAGCAGCCATAGAAAAACGGCGTTCCAGGCATCGCCCGTCTGACGCTCGCGGTCGGGGTGCCTTCTCTGCCGATAGCGTACGGCATACGCGCCGACGATCCCGGCAATCAAATATACGAGCAGTTCGATATTCAATACGGTCGTGCCCAATTGCAAGTTCGGCAATGTCATCATGCGTCCCCCGTTCTATTAAGCGATCGGCGTGCCGTTGTCTACTTCGCGGTCGGGCCGAAGCAGCACGACGTCGTCTTCCTCCGGCACCGCTCCCAGCACGAGCACCTCGGACTTGAAGCCCGCGATCCGCCTCGGGGGAAAGTTCACGATGGCCGCCACCTGCCTGCCGACTAGCGTCTCGGGGGAATAACGCCTCGTAATCTGGGCGGAGGAGAACTTGACGCCCAACGGTCCGAAATCGATGGAAAGCTTGATCGCCGGTTTCCGGGCTTCGGGAAAAGGCTCGGCGGCCACGATCGTGCCGATCCGAACGTCCAATGCGGTAAAATCCTCTATCGTTGCCATAACTCTTGCCTCCTGCCGTATCCGGAATGCGCTGCGCGCATGTATAATAGATAGATAAAAGTAAAATGCTTGGTCCTCGAACCTCACTTACGAATGGAGAGATCCGCTTGGTCAAATCCTCCGTGCTGCCCGCGCTGATCGCGCTGACCGGCCTGCTGTACATTTTCGCCATACCGTCGGAGCCCGAAGCCGTCAAGCTTCTGTTCAAACTCCTTCCGATGGCCTTGATTATCGCGTATGCCTACCGTTTGTCCGCAGACTCCCGTAAGCGCTACCACTGGCTCGTGCTGGCCGGATTGTTCTTCTGCGCCATCGGCGACGGCACGCTGCGCTGGTTCGTCGTCGGCTTGTCCGCTTTCCTCGTCGGGCATCTTTTCTACTTGGCGGCCTTCTTCGGCAGATGGCGCTTCTCCAAGCTCAGGCTCGCGACCGCGCTCCCGATTGCCGCTTTCGCCTGCATCATGGGTTACGAGCTGGTTCAAGCTCTGACGGACTCCGGCAAGACGGGCTTGATCTTTCCCGTGCTTGCCTACGTCGCCGTCATCTCGACGATGGCCTGGTCCGCGATCATGACGGGAAGCCGGACCGCCATCGCGGGCAGTCTGCTGTTCATGGCCTCGGATTCGATCCTGTCCTGGAATAGGTTCGTCTCCGACGTTCCTTACTCGGGCCCTCTGATTATGCTGACCTATTATTCGGCGCAATTTCTGATCGCGAGCAGCCTGCGGGAAAAGCCCGCGGCGACGGCCGCCGGGGCTTCCCTCATCTCTTAAAAAAGGCCGTTCCGAAAGTCCGATTCAAGTCGCGAAACGATTCGGGAAGCAAGCCGGCGTCAAGGCAGCCGATACAGCGCGAACGGCTCCCCGTAACGGAAGGGGGCGCTGATCTCGTCCAGCTTCCCGGCCGTCTCGGCGTCCAGCTCCAGCTCTACGCTGCGCAGATTGTCCTCGAGCTGATCCACGCGCGTGGCGCCGACGATGACGGTTGCGACGGCAGGCCGAGCCATCAGCCAGGCCAGCGACAGCGCGCTGGGCGTGCAGCCCTGCTCCGCCGCCAAGCGGCCGACCCGATCCGCCAGCTCCAGGTTGCGGTCCGCCATAAAACGCGCGAAGCTCGGGTCCGTCTGCGCCCGCGAACCCTCGGGCGCTCTGTCGGCCAAGCTGTACTTGCCGCTCAGGATGCCTCCCGCGAGCGGAAAATACGGAATTATCCCGATGCCCTGGTCCAGGCACAGCGGAATCAGCTCGTTCTCCGGCGTCCGGTCGGCCAGCGAGTAGCAGTGCTGCGTCGACACGAAGCGCTCGTACCCTCTCTGCCCGCTGATCCCGAGCGCCTTCATCAGCTCCCACGCCGCATAGTTGGAGGCTCCGATATAACGCACCTTGCCGGAGCCGACGAAGTCGTCCAACGTGCGAAGCGTCTCCTCCAGAGGCGTGTTCGGGTCGAACGTATGGATCTGGTACAAATCCACGTAATCCGTGTTGAGCCGCTTTAAGCTCGCCTCCAGCTCCCGTTGGAGATGAAAGCGCGAGGAGCCGCGCCCGTTCGGTCCCTGATCCTTGACCAGACCCGCTTTCGTAGCCAACACGGCCTCCTGCCTTCTTCCCGCCAGCGCCAGCCCGATGATGCGTTCGGAC
>JAEZZE010000230.1 GCA_023418755.1 Bacillota bacterium
GGTGTAGTCTAGACCGAGCAAGCCGTTCACGACGCGAAACGGAATGCGCGCCCGGTTGAACGCATTGGAGATTTCCGGAACCGGACACGCTCCGCAATGCGCCAGCCATTCCCCCGTCGTCGATCGTTCGTAGTTGATCCTTTCCGTCGGCTGCAGGTTCAGCACGACAACGGGCGCGTTGCAAATTAGATGGACCGGCAACACGGACGAGCTTGTCGCATAGGTGGCGGAATGGCAGAAGATCAGATCGACGTTCTTTTCGTTAAACCATTCCCCCGCGCGCCTCCCCTCGGTTTCCTCGTCGACCAGTCCGAAATTGAACACCTCTCCATGTACGGACATTTCTTTTTCCAGGAACGCACCGTATTCGACCAGTCGCTCCCGAAGGCCGGGGAACTGATTCCAGTATGCGGCGAGACCGATCGAGTACAAGCCGATTCGCGCCTTTTTGGCTGGTTTGATGGGGGTCAGTATCGTCATCTGTACACGCTCCATAGCTCAAAATAATTGCATTTTAAGCTATTGTAAGCGCTTGAACGCCTAAAAACATCAAAGGAAGATGGTCAAAAATAGAAGTTTCTTGAGCGATTCGGCGATTAATTCAGGGAGTGCCATTTTTTGCGGAAGGCCAGCGGCGTCGTTTCGACCCTGCTCTTAAATAAATTGATGAAATGACTGACGTTCTCGATCCCGAGGTTAGCGGCGATCTCTTCCACCGGAACGTTGGAATACTTCAGCCATTCTTTCGCTTTGTTGATCCGCAGGTTGATGACGTATTCATTCGGAGTCTCCCCCATATATTTCTTAAACGTCTTGGCGAGATGAAATTTGTTGAGCGCAAACTGCTCGGCGAGCTGCTCCAGACGTATTTTCTCCGTGTAATGCTTGTCCAGAAAGTCGACGATCGGCGCGATAAAACGCGGCAAAATGTCCGCATCCGATTGCGGCTGGCTGGCGGTTAGCAGCAATTCCGTCAGCAGAGAGACCAGCAGCCGGGAGCTGAGCAGCTCCGTGCCGAAATCCTTTTGTCGATGAAGCCGGATCAGTTGCTTAAGCATGTCGGGAATCGGCGAGGCCGCATCCAACGAGAGGATCGGGTTCGAGCTTTTGGCGAATTGCTCGTAATATCCGCGGCTCGTTCCTCCGTAAAAATGAACCCAGACCAGCTCCCACGGGTTTTGCTTGTCCGTCGTATAGTAGTGATGCTCCATACAGTCGATGAAAAATAATTGGCCGGGACCCAACGTATAAGAACGATTCCGGTATTTCAAGGTTCCGGTCCCCGCGGCCGTGTAGACGACCAAATAAGAATTCAGATGCTCCCGTTCCGTAAAATACCCGGGCAGCGTCTGGAAATGGCCGACTTCCTGCACGTAGAAAAAAGAGGCTCTTGCGGTTTTGCTCGGCGTTGCGATTAGGCGCATGGACGATTCCGTCCAGAGGGAAGCGAATTTTTCGCTGAATGAGGTCATCGTTCAACACCTCCGTCAAGATCCTATGATTTTCGGTCAAATTACGGGGATAGTCTTGAAATTATACCGGATACAATGGAGTTGTCATCCTATTATTTCATAACCGGCGAATGGGTGTAAAGGTGCCTTCCCAGCTTCGATTCCGGTTCGGTAACGTATGAACGCCGCCAAAACGACATACATAGCCCGTCACAAACGGTTCTCATATGCGAACTAAATTCTTGATAAAACGTGTTTAAAGCGACAAAATGGCGAGATATAATCGAATTGTAGTGAATGGGTTCTCCAATGCGAAACTTAAGGCTTGTAGACGAAGGAGGTGGCAGCATGAAAATGGTCAAGTCCGCTTACCGGGCTCTGGACGTGCTTGAACTGCTGGCGGATGTGTCCGGGGGCTACACGTTTACGGAAATTTTGCAGAAGCTCGAACTTCCGAAGAGTACGGGATTCGAACTGCTGAAGACGCTCGTCAATCGCAAATATATCCAATTCGATCCGGCGACGAAGCTTTATTCGTTGGGGGCAAGGGTGATTACGCTGGGGATGCAGCGTCTGCAAACCTCGGCGGAGATGAAGGCGGCCATCCGCTTGGCGGAACAGCTGGCAGAAGCCGTCGATCAAGCGGTTTCGGTCCAGGTCGGGGTGCCGGCAGGGGACCATATCGTCGTCGCGTTCGCGATCGACCGCAGGCCGAATCCGGATAGGGATAGCCGCCCCTTGCTCGGCGCCCGGTTCCCGCTAAGCACTTCGGCGTTAGGCAAAGCTTGCTTAAGCGCAAGCTCCGAACAGGAAATTCGCCGGATTTGGCTTCGCAACGAGCAGGGGAACAGCCCGCTTAGCCCATCTTTTCTTCATTGGAAAGAGCTCTATTGGGAGCTTAAGGAGGTTCGATCGATGGGCGCCGCGTTCGAAGCCGACGAGGCGCAGGGACTGTATCGTCTCGCGACTCCGGTCCGAAACGCCCTCGGAGAGATCGTGGCCGCCGTCTCGATCGAGCTGAAGATGCAGACCGACGAGGCGGAGCTCCGCAAGGCTTTCCGGTCCGTATTCGATCGAATCGGTCCGGCAAACGGCGAAGATCAGCCGACGCAAAATCGGCGTCTTGTCTTCGTCTCGCTGCCGAACTTCCATTCCCAGAAAGCGCTCGCCTACTTGCAGACATTCGAGCGGGAGTTCGAGCCGCCGATGCTCGCGGTAACCGCGCACGATTTGGAGTGGAAGCAGCAGCTGTATCTCGAGTGGGTTCTCGACAAGCTGCAGCCGTCTTGCGCGATTCTGTCGCCGGTGAACGCCGCTTCCTCGGATTCGCTGTTTCGCGAGGCGCGGGAGAAGAACGTTCCCGCGATCTGTTTTCAGCGTCCCTCCCGAAGCCGCTTCGTCGATTACTTCGTGGGCGGGGACGGCTATGAGCAGGGCGTCATGCAAATGGAATACGCGGCCAAGCGGTTGAAAGGGCGAGGGAAAGTACTGCTGCTCGAAGGCGACCCGTATAACGACAACGCGCGCAACATGTCGATGGGACATCAAGCGGTGCTTCGAAAATACGAGGAGCGCTTGAAGGCGGAGTTTATTTCCGTCCCGTTATGGAGCAAGGAGGAGACGAAGCAGATCGTTGCGGAGCTTGCGGATGCCGGGACGGCATTCGACGCGATCATCGCAGGCACCGATCTGATGGCGGAAGGCGTCATCGAGGAGCTGGTTAAGATTAAGCAAGCCGGAAAAGTCATCGTGGTAGGCGGAGACGGCGATCTCTCGGCGATTCGCTTGATTAAGGCAAGGCAGCAGCACGCGACGGTGTACCAAAGGCCGGATGAAGCGGCGGCTGCGGCCGTCCGCATCGCTAATCTGCTTATGGAAGGAATACGGCCGGACGTGATGGAGAGGAGGCCGCTGATCCGGGATTTTCCCGGGAAGGAAGCGTGGATCTGCCCGATCCCGTACAAGCTGTACGACGCGTCGAATTTGGCCGAGTTGGAGCAACGTTGGGCGGACAACGAACGGTATTCCCAATAAGCGATCGCATAGAGAAATGCGGAGTCGCGGCAAAGGCAACGAGTCGAGCGAATAGAAAAGGGAGGCTGGAACGAATGGACCGACAGGAAAGGGAGGAAAGGCCCGCGTATGCTTTCTTGGCGCTGGAAAGAGTATTCCGCGTGTTGAAAGTGACGATCCGGCGCGAGGAAAAGTTAAACGCGATGAACGATACGATGATGGAAGAGCTGACGGCATGCTTTAAGTGGATTCATGAGCAAAAGGACGTTCGTGCGGTCGTGCTGACCGGCACCGGCAAGGCATTCATGGCGGGCGCGGATATCGGCGGCTATCACGGTTTCGATATGGGACAGTTTTTCGCTTTCCAGGACAGAGGCCGCGAGATGTACCGGTCCATCGAAGCTTGCGGCAAGCCGGTCATTGCGGCGGTTAACGGTTATGCCCTGGGCGGGGGCTTCGAGCTTGCGATGGCCTGCGACATCGTGATCGCCTCCGAGAGGGCCAAGTTCGGTCTTCCCGAGGTGAAGCTCGGTCTTGTGCCCGGAGGAGGCGGCGTTCAGAAGCTCGCGCGCGCCGTAGGGCCCTTCATGGCCAAGGAACTCATGATGACGGGGCGATTCGTCCATGCGGAGGAAGGCCGGACGCTTCGCTTCGTCAATCAGGTCGCGGAGCATGACAAGCTGCAGGAATCGGCCATGCAACTGGCGGCGCAGCTTGCGGAGCAGGCGCCTCTGGCGGTTCAGGCGCTTAAGAAGCTCGTGAACGAGGGACGGGATGCCAGCCTGGAATCGGCTCAGGCATACGACCGCTCTTACCTTGCGAACCTGTTTTGCAGCGAAGACGCCAAAGAAGGCATAGCGGCGTTCGCCGAAAAGCGACAGCCGGTTTTCCAAGGGAAATAAGAGAGCGGGAAAGCCGGCTAGAACGACGAACAACTGGAGGAGAGACAATCATGGAAAAAGCGTTAACGGGGATTAAGGTGCTGGATTTCACCCATCTGCTGCAAGGGCCTTTCGCGACTCAGATGCTCGGCGACCTGGGAGCGGACGTGATCAAGGTGGAGCGCAAAGGCAGCGGCGACAGCTACCGGGCATGGTCGTTCCTCAATTACTGGGTCGGGGGAAACGAATCGCCCTGCTATCTGGCGTTCAACCGGAATAAGCGCTCGCTTGCGCTCGATCTGAAGGCCCCCGAGGCGAAGGAGATCATCTATAAGCTGGTGGAAGAATGCGACATCGTGGTGGAGAACTTCCGTCCGGGCGTGATGGCGAAGCTGGGCTTCGGCTATGACGACCTGAAGAAAATCAACCCGCGTATCCTATACTGCTCCAGCACCGGCTACGGACAGGACGGACCTTACGCGGAACGCCCGGGACAGGACCTGATGATCCAATCCCTGAGCGGATTGACCGTATTGACCGGACGCAAGGACGCGCCCCCGACGCCGCTCGGCACCGGCATCGCCGATCAACTCGGCGCTTATAACATCGTCTACGGGCTGTTATCCGCGCTTTACTACCGGGAGAAGACCGGCAAAGGACAGAAGCTGGAGGTCAACCTATATCAGTGCCTGCTTACGCATCAACTGCAGGAATTCGCGGTCACGTTGAATTCGGGCAAGCTGTTCGAGCGGCCTGAATCCGGCATCGCGCACCCTGGCCAGTCGGCTCCGTTCGGCATTTACCAGACCGCCGACGGCTATATGTGCATCTCGGTGAATCCGATTCCGGTACTGGCCGAGGTTCTGGGCGACGAAGGGCTGAACGAGTTCAACGAACCGCGGATTTTATACGATAGGCGGGACGAAGTGTTCTACCGGATTCAGGCCAGCGTGATCAAGCAAACGACAGCCTATTGGATGGAAAAGATGCTGGAGCGGGACATGTGGGTATCCGAAGTGAAAAATCATCTTGAGGTAGAGGAAGACCCGCAGGCGATTCATCTCCAGGCGTTCGCTTCGTACGAGCACCCGACGGCCGGACCCGTCCGTACGGTGAACGTTCCGGTCAAATTCAGCGAGACGCCCGGGGAGATCCTGCGCCATCCGCCGCTGATCGGCGAGCACAATAGCGAGATTCTTCGCGAGCTCGGCTATACGCCGGACAGGATCGATTCCTTGGGAGACAAAGGCGTCATTTAACAGGAGGAGTGAAACAAACGTGACGACACTTCGGGGCATCACCTGGGACCACGCCCGCGGTTACGAGCCGGTTCGGGCGGCGTCGGAGGAGTTCCGCCGGCTCCGTCCCGATATTCGGATCGATTGGGAGAAGCGTTCGCTCAAGGATTTCGGCGATTTTCCGGTCGACGTGCTGGCGCGCGAATACGATCTGCTCATGATCGATCATCCGCATGTCGGAATCAGCTCCGCCCAAGGCGCGTTGGTGCCGCTTGATCTTCATCTTCCGGCGGACTACCTGGCCGACCAGGCGGCGCATGCCATAGGGCCCAGTCACCGCAGCTACCAATGGAACGGCCATCAATGGGCGCTGGCCGTGGATGCGGCGGCCCAGGTGGCGGCGTATCGGCCGGATCTCATAGGCGCAGAGAAGCCGCCTCGTTCCTGGGCAGAGGTCGAGGCGCTTGCGCGATCGCTGCCTCCGGGACGCAAGATCGGATGGCCGCTCTGCCCGACGGACGCGATGTGCAGCTTTCTCACGCTGTGCGCCGGGGCGGGCGGAGAGGCGTTCTTCAGCGAGACGGCCGGCATACCGGACCGGGTCGGGGAAGCCGCCCTCGAGCGGATGCTCGGCCTGCTGCCGCTGCTGCACGAATCGTCGCTCCTTTCGAATCCGATCCGGATGTACGATCGGATGGCGAAGGAGGACGACATCGTCTACGTTCCGCTGGCATTCGGCTATTCGAATTACGCCAGAAGCGGATTTTCCGAGAAGCTGCTTCGTTTTGCGAATATCCCCGGCGAGGACGGCAGTCCGAGAGGGGCCCTGCTGGGCGGGGTCGGAGTCGCGGTGTCCGCTTCGTCCCGCTCCATCCTGCCGGCCGTCGAGTTTGCCCGGTTTCTGGCAAGCGGCGAATTGCAGCGGACCTTATATGCGAGGCATGAAGGACAACCGGGACACGGGAGCGCCTGGCGGGATGCAGAGGTTAACCGGTATACACACGGCTTCTTCGCGGATACCCGCGATACGCTGGCCTCCAGTTACCTGCGTCCGCGCCATGCCGCGTTCCCGGCTTTCCAAGAGCGGGCAGGGGTGCTGCTGCACGAAGCGCTCGTTCATCATATTCATGGGAAAGAAGCAGACAAATCGCGCCTTATCGAGGACATGAATCGGTTGTACGAGACGGTTCGCAAAGAAACGCTCGTATAGACGCCGGTATCCGGGGCTTGTTCCGGTCGATGCGCGCATCGGCATCCGGAAGCCGGAAGCCTTTACAGCCGAAGCAGGCGGCGGATCGCCAGGGAAGCCCAATCTCGGCTCCCCGGGCGGACCATCGTCTTATTCCGCATAATACAGAGATCGATACCTCTGCGGATGCATGCCCGTATATTTTTTAAACACGGTGCTGAAATAAGCGGCATTTTCGTATCCGATCATTTCCGCGACCTCCAGCACCTTCAAATCCTGCGCCTTCAGCAGCTCCTTGGCCGCCTCCATGCGGATTTTCGTCACGTATTCCGTAATCGTCTCCCCGGTCTCCTGTTTGAAAATCAGACTGATATAGTTGGGCGACAAATAAACCTCTTCCGATAGCCGGGATACCGTAATGTTCTCCCTATACTTCTTGGAGATGATGTCCTTTATTTTTTTGATCGTACCGCTGTTTTTCTGATTGTTTTTTTGCCAGAAAAACGCGGTAATCGCGTCGAACAGCTTCAGCATCGTCTCGACCAGCTCAGCGGCGTCGTGATGGTTATAGATATCGCCGATCAGAGAGGGGAAATCCGGAAGGACGGCTTCGATGCTTTCTCCCCTTTCGTGAAACGCCCGCGAAGCCATGTTGATCAGTTCGACGCCGACGCTCTGCACGTATCCGATCGGGCTGTGCCGGTCCTGACAAACCGCTTCGAAGATCGAGCGGATTTTGTGGACGACCTCCTCGCGCCGACCCAGCTTCATGAAGGAAATGAGCTTGTTCTGATCCTCGTAGATTCTCGCAAGATCGACGTTAATCCTTCCGTCGTTAAAGTCGCTGCTGTGCAGAATCGAGTTTCTGCCCGTAAAGAACTTGTAGCCGATGGCCGATTCGGCTTCGTAATAGGATTGATGCAGGTCGATCAGGCGCCGTACGGGATTGCCGATGCCGGCCGATAACGTCAGCTTCAAATAGGCCGAAGAACTGTCGATAATCTCCTGGGCGACGTTCAAGTAAGATTCGGCATCGCCTTTCGATTGATCGAACAGGACGACGAACTCGTTTTCATTCTGACAGAACGCAATGCCGGCTTCGTTGCGGCCGACGATTTCCTCCACGATGTTGTTGACGGAAAAGCGGATCAGCTGCTTGTTCTCCTCGCTATACCGCTCGACGGCTTGCTCGTAATCGTCGATTTGAAACAAGGCGACGCGCATAGAGGAAACCTCTTGCAGCGGGATCCCGAAGAAGATCAGCTTTTCCGCCAGCTCCCGCTCGTCGCGATACATGCCGATCGTCAGATTGGCCAAAAATTTCTCTCGCAGCGCAGGCATATTTTCATTCAACTGCCGCCGCAGCTGGTGCGTGCTCTCCTCGCGCGAACGCTCCGCCCGAATGGAATCGGCGACTTTGCGAACGGTGTCCTCCAGCTCGTTCACTTTAATCGGCTTGAGAATATAGCCGTCCACGTTCAGATTAACCGCCGTCTTGGCGTAATTGAAGTCTTGCGCGCCGCTAATGATAATGATCCGTACCGAATCGTCCGTCTCCCGGAGCCGGTTGGCCGCTTCCAGGCCGTCCAGCACGGGCATGCGAATGTCCGTGAGCAGAATATCGGGTTTGAGCGACTGGCAAAGCTCCAGCGTCTCCGGGCCGTCCGAAGCGACGGCAATAATCTCGATGCCCATCTCCTCCCACGGCACGACGTCTCTAAGCCCTTCCCTCACGTTGTATTCATCGTCCGCAATGATCATTTTAAGCATGGTGATCCAGTCCCTCCAACGTTGTTCGACATGGGAATTTGACGATAACGGCTATGCCTTCCCCTTCGTTGCTTCGGAACTGAATGCCGGAGCCTTCGCCGAACACCTGCCTGATTCGTTGATTGACGTTGTTCAGGCCGAAGGAATGGCCGTCGTCGGACAGCAGCATGGCGTTCAGCTCGTCGGCATTCGCGCCGGGGCCGTTGTCGATAATTTCGATATGGATCCAATCGCTGAGTACGCGGGCTTTAACGGCGATTACTCCGATGCCTCTTTTTTTCTCTATACCGTGAACCAAGGAATTTTCCACCAACGGCTGCAGAGTCAGCTTCACGGCATAATGTCCATATACCTCGGGCTCTACCTTGATGGAATAGGTCAGCCTCTCCTTGAACCGGATTTGTTGAATCGAGAGATAGCTCTCGACCTGCCGCAGCTCGTCTTCGATCGGGATGATGTCGCGCCCTTTGCTCAAGCTGTAGCGGAAAAAGTCGGACAGCGAGGTGACCATATGGCTGATTTCCGGCACTTTATGACGCAGCGCGATCCAGTTGATGGAATCCAGCGTATTGTACAGGAAATGGGGGTTGATCTGCGCCTGAAGCGCCTTCAGCTCCGCCCCTTTTTTGCGGACCTCGGAAACGTACAGCTCGTCGATCAGCTCTTTGATTTTCTTGATCATGCGGTTATACTGGCTGAACAAATAGGTAAACTCATCTTTGCGCTTATATTGGATTTGAATGTCGAAGTTGCCCGACGTCGCGTAGGACATCATCTTAATAAACTTGCGGATCGGGTTCGTAATATTGCCGGACAGCAGCAGCGCGATCAGGAAAGCAAGCGCCATGCACGCCGCCAGCACCAAATACATGACCTTCCTGAGGGATACGAGCTTCCCGTTCAAATCGTTGACCGGGGACACGGATAATACCGTCCAACCCAGCGAATCGATGCTCCGATAAGTCATTAGAACGGCTTCGCCTTGCAGGGTCGTCTCTTCGGAGCCGAAGGGAGCCGGGCGGCGCGATGCGAGCAGGGAGACGTAAGGTTCGCCGCCGAAGCCGGCGTTAAGCCCCGCCTTGTCGGTGCTGACGATGACGTTGGCCTGCTTGTCCAGGACGACGATCGTGCTGTTGACAGACGGTTTCATCTGGGTAAGAATGTTAGTGAATTCATGAATGTCCGATTCGACGGTCAGCAGTCCGACATAGGGGATAGCGGCGTTGCGAAGACCGAATAGCCGCTTGGCCAGCATCAAAATGTAACCGCTTTCCCCGTCCGCCGTCCCCCGATCGAGAGCGATAATGGAATACCTTTCCTTCGGCGGAAGATCGAAATACCAGGCTTCCCTTTCGATTTCGCCGATCGTGGACACGTAGCGAGAGAAATTGTACTGCACGTATTCGGGTCTGTCCAGCATGTAGAGGCGGGGAGTGAATTGCCGCGTCCGATCCGTAGGCAAGTCGTAGCTGCCCATAATTTTATTTAAGTTCGCCAACTCGTTGACGATGCCGACCTGATCGAAGGGACGGTCGGCCGACAGGAGCTCGGTCATGTCCGGATTCAAATAGATCGAGTTTGCAATCGCTTCCATTTCCTCGATGCGTTTGAGAACTATCCTTTCCGCCGTCGCCAAATTTTTTTGCAGGGTAACGGTAATATTCTCCTTGATCGTCCGGTAGGACTCGTTGTAGATGGTCACCGAAATAATGGACGTCGGCAGGATCACGAGGAACAGAAAGTAGAGCAGAAGCCGATATTTTAAGCTTATGTTGTAAAACAGCAAATAGGGGGCCAGCTTCTGCAGCATAAGCCATCCTCCTTCCGTCGTCTCGGCTCGATTCGGCCACCAGACTTGATCACATTATAAGGGAAGCGATATCGATATGAAAGCGATCGTTTTTTTGAAAGCATGCCGCCTTATTGCCTTAATCGCCATTGCCGTGCAGTTAACGGGCTGCGTGCAAAGGGATAAACCGCCGGATTCCGCGGAGAGCGCCGCGGTGCGGGAGCCGGACATCGCGTTGAGATTGGCGTTGCGGGACGATGTCGACGCGGACGCCCTGAACGGCTTGATCGGGCGCTTCGAAACGGCGCATCCCGGAGTGCGCGTGGATCGGCTCCAATTGCCGCGCGACCGCTACGACGAAATGCTCCATATGCTGATGACCTCCGGCGAAGGACCTGACCTGTTCCAGGCTTCGACCGAGTGGCTGGCCACTTATCTCTATAAAAATTGGTTGCTTGATTTGTCGGGGATTGCCGACGAGCAAATGCTTTCGGCGTATCCTCGTTGGGCCGTCGATTACACGAAGGATTACAGCCGCTTCTATGCGCTGCCTTCGGAAATGTTGACGCTGCGGCTCATTTACAACAAGGAGCTGTTCGAGAGGGCGGGACTGGACCCGGAGAGGCCTCCGGAAACGTTGGAGCAGCTCAAGCGGTATGCGGTCCGAATTTCCGAAGCGGGGACAGGCTATCGGATTTACGGGTTTGCGCTGCCCGCGGGCGAGGACGACCCGTTCCGCCAGGCCTTGGAAATGGGCGGCACCTACAGCGGAATCTATTACTACGATTTTACCGAAGGGGAATACGATTTTACGGGCTACGCGCCCTGGTTCGAAACGATGCTGGAATTAAAGAAGGACGGAGGCGTGTTTCCCGGCGAAACCTCGCTTACCATGGATACGGCGTTGACGCAATTCGCCGAGGGCAACGTCGGGATGATGTACGCGACGAGCCGCGATTATGCGTTGCTGAGCCGCATGATGCGCAGCGATGCGGTGGGAGTTGCGATGCCTCCGCTGTTCGATGCGGCGGATCAAGGAGTCGGCGCGCTAATGGTCGCCCTGCAATCTCCGATCGCGATCCACAGGTATACGGAGCATCCGGCGGAGGCTGCGGCGCTATGGAACGAGCTGCATTCCGACGCCTATTTGGGCGGTTTGTTCAGTCAGGGAAAGGCGATACCGGTCAGCGGCGCGATAACCGAAGATCCGGCATACCGGGAGGGGACCGATTCGATCGGCGCTTTCCTGCCGCGAGCCGGAGAGGAGTCCCCTTATCCGAAGGAGCCGAAGTTTATTCTGGAGAACCGGACGCAGAGCGGGCTCAAAAACCCCGACGACCGCTTGCGAATCAAAGCGTACAAAGACATTTTGCTTGGCGTCTTGCCGCCGGAGGACGTGCTGCGGACGCTGACGGAGCAATATAACCGATCGCTTGAAAATGCCGTCTATCGGAATCTGATCAACATGGAGCATTACATCGATCCGGATTTCGACCCCCGGCACCCGGTGAAGGAAACGGAATAAATCTCCCGGCGCAAGCGAAAATGGAGCCGTTGCCGCGAGAATTGATAGAATTTTGAAAGTTTCCGTAGATTCTTTTATTCAGCCCCTGGCACCCTGGATTCTATAATGAGACTGCAAACCAAACACGAGGACAACGGGGGTAGGATACCAATGCAAACGAAGAAGACGATGAAAATGCTTGTGCTCGCGATGTGCGCCTTACTCATGATTGCCGGCTGTTCGCAAAGCAAAAACAACGGCAACGGACAAGGCAGCGTCGCCGGCAGCAGCGCCAATACGGAGGCGCCGGCCAGCACCGAAGCGGCCGAAACGGAGGAAGCGCCCGTTCTGGATCCGGTGGAGCTGAGCATCTACTATCCGGGCAACGAACAGAAGGATGTGGCGCTCGTCGAGGAGAGGCTGAACGAGCTCCTGAAAGACAAAATCAACGCGACCGTAAAAATTCAGGCCACCGGCTGGGGAGACTGGGCGCAAAAAATCAATCTGATGGTATCCGGCGGAGAACCGTTCGATCTGATGTTCACCGCGGGCTGGGACAATTTCAGCGGTAACGTGGCGAAAGGCGCATTCCGCGAGTTGAACGGCCTGCTCGACGAGTACGCCGCCGAATTGAAAAATTCCCTCGACCCGATCTACTTGTCGGCGGCGTCGGTAGGCGACAAAATTTACGGAGTTCCGGTGCAGAAGGAGCTTGCGCAGCAGTTTGGGCTCGTTCTCAACAAAAATCTGGTCGAGAAATACGGCTTTGACTTAAGCGCGGTTCACGCGATCAAGGACATCGAACCGATGCTGCAAACGATCAAGGAAAACGAGCCCGATGTCGTTCCGCTATGGGCGAACCGAAACCTTAACGGTTTGCTCCCGTTCGAGCCGGTAGGCAACGGTCAAATTCCGGGCGCGATTTATAAG
>JAEZZE010000276.1 GCA_023418755.1 Bacillota bacterium
CACGCCGGGCGGCGGCGGGCGGCCCGGCTTCCGTTCGGTCGGAGGCGCTTAGGGATCATTCGGGTCCTGTGCCGGGACGGAGATTAGAGGTACAATAGAAGCAGGAAAGGAGTCGGTGGCCATGAGACGAAAAGAGAACCCTGCCGAGCCGATCGTGCTGCTCATAGACGGACACTGCAACATGTGCCACGGTCTTGCCAAGTTCGTTATCCGCCGGGACAAGCGCGCGATATTCCGGTTTGCTTCGCTGCAGTCGGAGTTGGGCCGGCGTCTGCTGAAGGAAGGCGGTATGCCCGAGGACGCGCTGGAGTCGTTCGTCATGGTCGACAACGGGAAGTACTATACGAAGTCGACCGCGGCGCTGCGTATAGGCAGGAAGCTGGGACTGCCCTGGGCGATCGCTTACCCGGCCGTCGTCTTGCCGCGTTTCGTCCGCGATCGGGCTTACGGCTTCGTTGCGCGGCGGCGTTATCGCTGGTTCGGCCGCAGCGACAGCTGCCTGATGCCTACTCCGGAGATGCGTTCGCGTTTTCTGGAGGACAGGCAGTAGCGGAAGGTACGGAGAGAAAGAGAATGATTCGCCTCCGCGGTCGTCCGCGGAATCGGCGTCATGAAGAAAAGCCGCGTGGTTGCATGCGGTTTTTTTGTCGTTAGCGCGTCCGGCGAAACGCGCGCATCTTCCGGCAGGCGACCATTCGGTCGCGGGAAGGGCCAAGCTCCGTTGTTTAAGATAAAAGTTTAATCGATTCTGCGTTTTGCGATAACATCCGGAAAATAAACGAAAGTTAGTATAAAGACGTGCATAAGATGAACAAAGTCGTGCATGTTGACGCGAAAGTCGCGCGAAAATCGCGCAAGGACGAGCAAATCGTCCGGCGAAGCCTATCGTCTGCGCGGCTCTTTATCGTTTGTTTACGCAAGGAGGGGCAATTATGGACAACTTGGACGATCGATCCCGGCAAGCGCCGGAACCGAACGCGAGCGTCCGCCCGGAGAACGCGATCGACGTGGTCCGAATCGATTCGGGGGCGCTGCTGGACGTCGCCCCCTACTTGACCGGGAGGGCGGTCCGCAGGGCGGTCATCGCCGCGGACGATGCCACTTACGAGGCCGCCGGCCCCCGCCAGGAACCATTACAGGCCGCGGAGGGCATCGAAACGAGCATGGCGAAAATGGCTCCCGACGCCAGAGGAGACGTTCTGGCCGACGAGCGCTCCCTGATTCAATTGCTGCTGGAGTTGCAGCGCTCCGACGCGGAAATCGTGATCGCGACCGGAGGAGGGACGATGCACGACATCGCCCGGTACGCGGCTTACACTCATGGCATACCGTTCGTCTCCGTCCCGACGGCCCCGTCGGTGGACGGGTTCGCGTCGAAGGGGGCCCCGATCGTCGTCCGCGGGAAGAAAATCACGATTCCCGCCATCGGGCCGTCGGCGATTTTCGCGGATTTGGACGTGTTGACCCGGGCGTCTCCGGAGCTGATCGCCGCGGGTTTCGGCGATATGCTCGGGAAATACACGTCGCTGTTCGATTGGTCTTTCGGGGCGATCGCGGGAGACGAACCCTATTCGCCGCCGGCGGCCGAGATGACCCGTTCCGCGCTCGCGTCCTGCGTCAGGGAGGCCGAGGCGATAGGGAGAGGCCGCGAGGAGGGCGTCCGTACGCTGATCCGGGCGCTTGTCGATTCCGGGATCGCCATGCTGCTGTTCGGTCAATCGCATCCTGCGTCGGGAGCGGAGCATCATTTATCCCATTACTGGGAGATGGAATTTATTCGCGAGAAGCGCAAGCAGTTGCTGCACGGAGCCAAGGTCGGAGTCGCGACCGCGGAGATCAGCAAGCTGTACAGAGGCATCGCGGACGGACGCGTCGAGCCTCGCGGGCTTCCGATAAGGGCGCGGGAGCGGTGGGGAGAGATCGAACGGGCGATCCGGGCCGTTCCGGATGGCGGCGAGCTTCGGGAACTGCTGCGCCTGGCCGGAGCGCCCGCAACGCCGGAAGAGCTGCCGATCGGCCGGGAGCTGCTGGAGAGGAGTCTCCGCGAAGCTCATCGCGTCCGGCCGGAAAGGCATACGCTGCTGAGAGCGTACAACGAGGCGGTATCCGGGAGCGGCCGACGCCCCTAGGAAGGAGAGAGGAACGTTATGCTGGCAGCGGAACGCAAAATGCGAATCGTCGATTATATCCGGCAGCATCGGTCGGCGACGATCGCCATGCTGACCAAGGAATTTAATGTTCACGAAGGCACGATTCGCCGCGATCTGGCGGAGATCGAAAGGGAGGGCAAGCTTCGGAGAACGTACGGCGGGGCGGTCATCGAGCAATGGACGCCGGACGAGCCGTCGTTCAACGAGCGGACCTCGCAAAACCTGGACCAGAAGATCAGAATCGGACAAATGGCGGCGAGCCTTGTCGAAGACGGCGACCACATCATCATCGACTCCGGGACGACGACTCTGCATATCGCCCGCAGCCTGGCTCATCGCTCTAATATTACGGTCGTGACGAACGATATGAACGTGGCCGCCGAACTGCGGGAGTCGCGCGTGAAAGTCATTCTGACCGGGGGGGAGCTCTATCCTTCCAGCTACATGCTCAACGGCATGTACACCGACCACGTGCTGCAATCGCTTCATGCGATCAAGGCGTTCATCGGAACGCCCGCCCTGCATCCCCAATTCGGGCTCATGCAGCCGGAGGCGGTGCTCGTGCCGGCCAAGCAAGGCATGATCCGGGCGGCGAGAGAGATTATCGTCGTGGCCGACGACAGTAAGATCGGAAAGCTGGCGCTTCACTCCGTCGCGCCGAACGATGCGATCCATCGGCTCATTACGGGCAAAGAAGCGTCCGAGCGGCTGCTGCAGCCGTTCCGGGACAGCGGCATAACCGTGCACGCGGTATGACCGGCGTCCGCGCCGCGAGCTTGCGACGGCCCGGACAATCATGAACGAATAAAGGAGGGGATATTCCGTGGCATCGATCGAATTCGTCGGCGTGACGAAAGCCTTCGAGAAAAATACGGTCATTCATCCCTTAGATCTGACTATCGAAGACGGCAAGTTCACCGTGCTCGTCGGCCCGTCCGGCTGCGGCAAGACGACGCTGCTGCGCATGATCGCGGGCATCGAGTCCCCGTCGTCCGGAGCGGTGCGGATCGGAGGCAGGGACGTCACGGACGTACCGCCGGGGCGGCGAGGCGTCGCGATGGTGTTCCAGAACTATGCGATCTACCCGACGATGTCGGTCCGGGAGAACATCGAATTCGGCCTGAAAAACAACAAGGTGCCCAAGGCGGAGCGTACTCGGCTCGTCGAAAACATCGCTTCGACCGTAGGCCTAAGCGATTATTTGGACCGCAAGCCGTCTACGCTGTCCGGCGGACAGCGGCAGCGCGTCGCCCTCGCCCGGGCGATGGTGAAAAAGCCGTCCGTCTTCCTGATGGACGAGCCGCTCTCCAACCTGGACGCCAAGCTGCGGGCGCAAATGCGGATCGAGCTGATCGAGCTCCATAAGCAGCTTGGCACGACATTCGTTTACGTCACTCACGATCAGGTCGAGGCGATGTCGATGGCCGATACGATCGTGCTCATGAATCGCGGCGTCATCCAGCAGGAAGCGGCGCCGGAGACGATGTACCGCCGTCCGAGCAATCTGTTCGCGGCGCAGTTCATCGGCGTGCCCCCGATGAACGTCGCCGAGCTCGGAGAGGGAGGCGTCCGGTTCGGCTTCCGTCCGGAGCGGGGAAATCTGTCCGCTTCGCCCGGAGAGGGCGATTACGCGATGAGCGGAACGATCGCCACCCGCGAGATGCTCGGCTCCGAGACGATCTACCAGGTCAAGGGAGAGCGCCATTCGTTTCTCGTCAAAAGCGCGTTCTCCGGCTTCCGGGCCGACGATCGGGTATACCTCGACGTGGGAGAGGAAGACCTGTATTTCTTCGGGGAAGACGAGACTCTCATCGGCGAGCCGGATCCGCGTCGCGATCGTGCGCTGCAAGCGATCCGGGGGCTTCGTCATGCGTAAAGACCTGTGGTCCCGCATACGCCCGTACGTTATGGTCGCGCCCGCGATGGCCGGCATCGCGTTGTTCGTGCTGTACCCGATCGGCTACCTGATCTACATCAGCTTGCATAAGTACAATCTGATGAACCGGGCGAAAAGCACGTTTATCGGCTTCGACCACTATCAGGCGATGTTCTCCCGCGAAGATTTCCACAAGGCGCTGTCCAATACGTTCGTCTACACGGCGAGCGTCGTGGCGCTGACGATCTCGATCGCGCTGGCGCTCGCCGTCTGGCTGAGCCGCAAAAGCAAGTTCAATTCGTTCGTGCAGGCGGCCATTTTCACGCCTCATGTCGTGTCGATCGTGTCGATCGCTTTGATCTGGCTGTGGCTGATGGAGCCGAATCTCGGATTTTTCAACTACGTGCTGAAGTCGCTCGGACTGCCCCCGTCCCGTTGGCTGCAAAGCTCGGGCACGGCGATGATGTCGATCGTGATGGTGTCGGTTTGGGGGGCGATCGGCTATTATGTGCTCATTATCGTGGCGGCGATCCAAAGCATTCCAGCCAGCCTCTATGAAGCGGCCGCCCTCGACAACGCGAGCAAGTGGAAGGTGCTGACGAAGATTACGCTTCCGATCATTTCTCCCCAGCTGTTCTTCATTCTCGTCGTCATGACGATCGGATCGTTCAAAGTGTTCGATACGGTTCAGGTGATGACGGGGGGCGGGCCGAACAACGCCACCAATACGCTGGTGTATTACATCTACACGTTCCGCACTTCCAATCTGGGATATTCGGCGGCAACCGGCGTCGTGCTGATGGCGTTCATCGGACTGCTCACGGTTCTGTATTTCCGGCTTCTGGCCAAGAGGGTTCATTACCAATAAATACGCAAACGGCGGATGATCCGCCAGGAAGGAGGCGTTGGGGCTTGAAAGCATCCTCGTTCCGAAGCGCGGCCGGAGTCGGCCTAGGCCGACTGCTGAAGGCGGCGATCGTGGGAATATTCGTATTCCCGTTTCTATGGATGATCTCGACCTCGCTGCAGACGCTCAAAGAAACGCTGGCGTTTCCGCCGACCTGGAT
>JAEZZE010000024.1 GCA_023418755.1 Bacillota bacterium
CAATTCAATAAAGCTTACTATTATCCGGATGGCAGCTATTATGTTGGACCGCTGGTCGGCGGAATTCCGGAAGGCAAAGGAAAAATTAAATTTAAAAGCGGAGATAAGTATGAAGGAGACGTCCGGAAAGGCAAGGCGAACGGAGTCGGCGAAGTCGTCTTGAAGTCGGGAGGCGCCTACGCCGGTTCGTTTCAGGACAACCAATACGAGGGACAAGGGGTTTATATTACCAAAGCGGGTACCAGATATGCCGGAATGTTTTCCGAAAGCAAGCTAAACGGCTTGGCCGCGCAATATGACGGTCTGACCCAGGGGGATGTAGAGCTAGGCCACTATACGGATAGCTTGCGCCACGGGAAAGGAATATACGTTGAGGATGGACAAATGTACGAGACGCTTTACGAGAAGGGCAAGCTCGCCTCTTACAAAGCGACGGAACGGCTGAAGGCGGTCAAGTTCGAAGACGGCTCGCTGGCCGTATTCGAACAGAATTCCGCCGGGGAGCCGAACGGCCAAGCTTATTTTATCGGACCGGACGGAGCGGCGTTTACGGGTACCGTGCAAACCTCCGATGGGCACACGGTACTTACGGGAACGACTTCTTACGTGAACGGAACCCAATATACGGGCGTTTACGTGGACGGGAGGCCACACGGCTTGGGGATGGCGAGCAGCAAAGCGAGTAAGTCGGGTTTGCTGTTGGAATTTCAAGGCGGACGGATGGCGAAGGCGTATTCGTTCCAAGCGCAGCAGGCAAAGCAGGCTCCCGGGCCGCTCGTGGCGATTGAACCGCGCAATGCCGAACCTGTACAGCCTCGCGGCGCGGATTCGGTCGACCCGAGGCCCGCGGACCCGATCCAGCCGAGACCGGCCGATCCGGTGCAGCCTGGATTTGCCGAACCTATCGAGCCTCGTATGGCCGATGCGATCATTCCAAGTTACGCCGTTCCGGTCGTTCCTTTTTATTCCGCTCCGGTCGAGCCCTTCTTCTCGAACATCATCGAGCAATTTCACGCGCCGGACGTCCGGCAGAGGAGATCGGAAATTATCAAAGGGTATCGGGCCAGCGAGATCGACTCCGGAACGGCCGATACGCTTCGCAGTCGATTCGATTCGCAGCGGTTAAGCTACGAGCCGCCGAAGGTATCCGCTTCATCGGGAACCAGCCCGACTCCGGCCCAAATCGATGCCTATACGGCCATGACGACTCTCAGTCTCAGCGTATTTAGCGGCGGTTCCTTGTCGTATACGTTCGGTTTCTAAGCGCAAATGAATATTCCCCTTCACCGGCACGGCGCAAGCCATGCCGGTGAAGCCGTTTTGACGGACGAGACGGGATTTGCCGATATGGAGCTAAAAGGATAACAGCTTGTATGTGCGACGGAATCGTGCCTTGGGCGTTGGCGCCGTGCGGGCCGAGGACGGAACGAAGCCCGGATCGGCCTGACGAGCGACTCGACGAGGCTGCGAAGACAAAAAATTGTATCAAATGGTCGGATTGACGGTTTCTCTTATGATATACTCGGACTGGCAGGCGGTCATGCAGAGGATAGAAGAGCTCGAAAGGGAAATTAGTCGATAGAAGCCTATTGCCGCAGGCCGTTCATTTCGATATAATGTCCTCTATATACACACATTCGTCTTTCCTGGGAGGACGCATCATGACGGAACGTTATTTTGTCGTCCGCGAGGACTTGCTGCCCGAAGGTATTCTGAAGACGGAGCAAGCGAAGGAGCTGCTGCGGCGGGGGGATGCGATGACGGTTCACGAAGCCGCGGAACGCGTCGGATTAAGCCGCAGCGCCTATTACAAATATAAAGACGGAGTTTATTTGCTCGAGCAGGCTTCGCGCGAATCGCTCGCGACGCTGTCGATGGATCTGGAGCATCGCTCGGGCGTGCTGTCCAAAGTGCTGGGAATTCTGGCTTCGAGCGAAGGAAACGTATTAACGATTTCCCAGTCGATTCCGCTCCAAGGCATGGCCAACGTCGTCGTCTCCATCGATACGGCGGGAATGGGCGGAACGCTATCGGAGCTGCTGGAAAGGCTTCGTTCCCAAGACGGGGTCAAGCGGGCCATCGTTATCGGACGCAGTTGAAAGGCAATCACAAAGAACGTTGAAAGCGGGAAGCGGAGGAATTGGAATGAAGCCGATAAAAGTTGGGTTGCTGGGATTGGGGACGGTCGGGACGGGCGTCGTCCGAATCGTCGAAGGCCATCAGGAGGATTTGTCCAATCAGGCCGGTTCGCCGATCTCGATCTCGCAAATTCTCGTTAAGGATCGGAATAAAGGGCGCAGCATTCCCGTCGATTCATCGAAGTTGACGGAAGATCCGTGGGAAATCGTGCGCAATCCGGAGATCGACGTCATTGTCGAAGTGATGGGCGGGATCGGTCAGACGAAAGAATACATGCTCGAAGCGCTGGAGCGCGGCAAGCATATTATTACGGCCAACAAGGACCTGATGGCGCTACACGGGCAGGAAATATTGGAGAAGGCGCGGGAAAAAGGCTGCGACGTGCTCTACGAAGCGAGCGTCGCGGGAGGAATTCCGATCATTCGCACGTTGGTCGAAGGCTTCTCCTCGGACCGGATTACGAAAATCATGGGCATCGTCAACGGAACGACCAACTACATTTTGACGAAGATGAGCCAAGAGGG
The DNA here is from genome assembly GCA_023418755.1 of Bacillota bacterium. Taxonomy (GTDB): domain Bacteria; phylum Bacillota; class Bacilli; order Paenibacillales; family Paenibacillaceae; genus Cohnella. The sequence goes on from JAEZZE010000024.1 coordinate 2,664, forward strand.
GGCGGCTTACGCCGATGTGCTCAAGGAAGCCCAGGAACTCGGATACGCGGAAGCCGATCCGACCTCCGACGTCGAAGGGTTGGACGCGGCTCGTAAAATGACGATTCTGTCTTCGCTGGGCTTCCGCTCCAACGTCGCTCTCGAGAACGTAAGCGTCAAAGGAATCAGCGACGTGACGCAGGAAGACATTCGGTACGCGAAGCGGCTCGGCTACGAAGTGAAGCTGCTCGGCATCGCGGAGCGCCAGGACGATCTGATCAGCGTAAGCGTGCAGCCGACGATGATCAAGACGAACCATCCGATCGCGTCCGTGAACGGCGTTTTCAACGCCGTATACGTGCACGGCGAAGCGGTCGGCGAGACGATGTTCTACGGCGCCGGCGCCGGAGAGCTGCCGACGGCGACGTCGGTCGTCGCGGATCTGGTCGCCGTAATCAAAAACATGAAGCTCGGCGTCAACGGGCGTCAGGCTCAGCTTTCCTATAACGTATTGAAGCTGAAGACCGATGAACAGATCGCTTCGAAGTTCTTCCTGCTGCTGCACGTGGAAGACCGGGCAGGGGTACTCGCGCAGATCGCCCGGGTGTTCTCGGACTGCGGCGTCAGCATCGAATCGGTCATGCAGCCTTCGACCCCGCATCATTCGACTACGGAAATTATCATTATTACGCACGAGGCGAGCAAGAAATCGATGGACGAAGTGCTGCAAGCGTTCGAAAGCTTGTCCGCCGTGAAGAGAATCAAGAGCGTCTATCGCGTCGAAGGCTGAAATCAGACTTAAAGGAGCTTTAATATGCAAGCAGCATCCGCAACAAGCGATCGTTCGGAGCCGGGCCGCGTCGTCGTTCAAGTGCCGGCGAGCACGGCCAACCTGGGACCGGGCTTCGATTCGCTCGGCATGGCTTTATCCCTGTTTTCCTGGGTCAGCATGGCTCCGTCCAAGCAAACCAGGATCACGCTCGTCGGCGACCATCTCGAAGGCGTCCCCGAAGACAAGAGTAATTTAATATACGAAGTAGCCCAGGCCGTCTTCCGCAAGGCAGGGGTCGACTTGCCGGAGCTGGAGATCGGGATCCGCAGCGATATTCCGCTGACCCGGGGGCTGGGAAGCAGCGCGTCCGCGATCGTAGGCGCGCTCGTCGCGGCCAACGCGTTGATCGGTTATGCGCTATCGGATGACGACTTGTTTCAGATGGCTTCGGAGCTGGAAAACCATCCGGACAACGTCGGAGCCTCCTTGTTCGGAGGCATCGTCGCGGCGTCATGGGACGGCGAAAGAGCCGATTACGTACGCCTGGAACCCCCTGCGGGAATGGAAGTGCTGGCGGCGATTCCGGAATTCGAGCTGGCGACGAAAAAGGCAAGGAACGTGCTTCCGGAGCAGGTATCGATGAAGGATGCGGTATTCAACGTCACGCATAGCTCCCTGCTTACGGCCGCCTTCGCTTCGGGGAGGCTGGACTTGCTGGCGCGCGCCATGCGGGACCGTCTGCATCAGCCGTACCGCTCGGCGCTTATCCCGGGAATGGAGACGATTTTGCGCGAAGCGACCGGTCACGGTGCGCTGGGGGCGGTACTGTCAGGCGCTGGGCCGACGCTGCTGCTGCTCGCGGAAACGAAGCAAATCGCGGACGGAGGTCTCGAAGCTTTCGTCAAGGACGTCATGTCCGCGGAAGGAATCCGGGTCGATACGCGTTGGCTGAAGCCGTGCCTGCACGGCCCGCAAGTCCGGCGCTTCGAGAAGGACGATCCGGAAATGCTGCTGGATCCGCAATCGTACTTGCGGAGCGTTCAAGCGGAGGTGAGCGTATGAACCGGAAAAAATCAATAGCCGTGCTGCCGCAGGGCACCGTATCGGACGAAGCCGTACGCTACTTGTTTCGAGACGAAGACGTGGAATTCGTCTATTGCAAAATGATCTCGGACGTGTTTCAATCGACGGCGAACGGGCATACCGATTGGAGCGTCATCCCGATCGAGAACACGATCGACGGCTCGGTGAACTTGCATACCGACTGGCTCGTGCACGAGGTGGACTTGCCGATCCGCGCGGAGTGGGTGTATCCGTCGATTCAAAACTTGATCGGCTTCGGCTCGGAGCTTGACGGAGACGACGGCCGCTGGGATCCGAACAAAATCGTCAAAGTGATGAGCCACCCGGTCGCGATGGCGCAGTGCCTGCAATTCATCCGGGCGAATCTGCCCCACGCGGAGCTGGAGACGCTCAGCAGCACGTCGGAAGCCGTGCGCATAGTCAAGAACAATCCCGGCAAAGGCTGGGCCGCTCTCGGCACGAAGCTGGCCGCGGCGGACATGGGCCTGGACGTTCTGGAGCAGGGCGTGACCGACCATGACAACAACTATACTCGCTTTCTGCTCGTCGGCCGCACGCCTTACGAGAACAAGGAAGCGACCGCGCAGAAAACGAGCGTGCTGGTCACGCTGCCCGAAGATTATCCGGGTTTGCTGCACCAGGTGCTCTCGGCGTTCGCCTGGAGACGGATCAATCTGTCCAAAATCGAGTCCAGGCCGACGAAGAAAAAGCTGGGCACGTACTATTTTTACATCGACATCGCTTATGCTCTCGATTCGGTTCTGCTCCCCGGAGCTCTCGCCGAAATCGAAGCGCTTGGCTGCCAGGTGCGGCTGCTCGGTTCTTACCCGAGCCTGCCTTACGAGCCGGCGATAGCCGGCAACGGCTCCTCCTCCCGATAAAAAAAACGATCCGGCATGCCGACAGGCTGCCGGATTTTTGCCGTAATAGATGTCAAATGCCCAGAACCTGCATAGGATGTAAGGATTGCGCGAGGGCATTCGCCCGGTCGTGAACGATTCCATCACTATCAGGAGGGAACGGCGTGAAAATCCATATCGTTAAACAAGGGGATTCGCTGTATTCGATCGCCCAGAAATACGGCGTGTCGCTGGAAGACGTTTTGAAAGCCAATCCGGGCATCAGCAATCCCGACGTGATCGACGTCGGAACGAAGGTGAAGATTCCAACCCCCCCGAAGACGGCGCTCGGCGTCATCCATCAGCATATCGTCCAGCAGGGGGATACGCTGTGGAAGCTGTCCAAGGCTTGGGGCATCCAACTTACCGACTTGATCAAAGCGAATCCGCAGCTTAAAAACCCGAATGCCCTGCTCACCGGCGAAGTGGTCAATATTCCGCAAGCTTCATCGCCGGGAGACGGCACGACGGCAACGATGCACGGCAAGGCGCACGCGGGCGTCGTATCGGGAGAGGGAACGGGTAAAGGGAAAGCCCATACGGGCGTCAAAGCGCAAGAGACGGCTCCGGCTCCCGTCGTCATTACTCCCGAGGAAACGCCGGCGCCGATATCGGCGCCCGCGGAAGTCGTTCCGAAGCCGGAAACGAAGCCGATTTACGGCATCGAAGTTCACGAGCAAATCGAATATATCCATTACCCGGTGAAAATCGGAGGCGAGCAGGCCGAGCAGCCGAAGCCGCATCATGGGTATGGGATGGAGCATCAAGGGTACGGAATGGAGCATCAAGGGTACGGAATGCCGCATCATGGGTCTGGGATGGAGCATCAAGGGTACGGAATGCCGCATCATGGGTCTGGAATGGAGCATCAAGGTTACGGTATGCCGCATCAGGGGTATGGGATGGAGCATGAAGGATACGGTATGCCGCATCAGGGGTACGGAATGTCGCATCATGGG
>JAEZZE010000317.1 GCA_023418755.1 Bacillota bacterium
GATTCGCTCCGATCGGCCTGAGGTGAATCAATCTTATTTCACGATTTCCACGACTCTGCCGCGCACAACGTAAATGGTGATCGCATCCCCATTCTTCATACTGGACAGCAAAATCGTCTTTGTACCTTGATGAACGTAGACCTGAGGGTGCAGATCGTACGTATTGTTAACGTTCAGCGAAGGTCTCACCACAAACAACGTAGTCGAACTGCTGTTAGAGTACTGGTGGCTAAGTCCCGGGATAATCTCGATGACGGCCCGATCGTTCTCGTCCACGCGAATCTCGACGCGGTCGTCGTTCTTGATGGAGGACAACGTGCCGACAACGGCGTTATTCCGCATAACGTTAGGCGCAGCCGCGAACGTCTTGGTGACGGTCGTTCCCGCGTTCGTCGCCAGCTCGATCGTATTAGCCGCAGCGTTAACGGAAGTCACGCGTCCGTATGAGACGGAATGCACCTTGATCTTGATCGGCGTTCTGCCGTTGAACGTAACGTTAAGCAGATTGGCGTTCGATTGATTTACCGCGTTCAAGCTGATCGGATTGTCGTTCTCGTCCACGAGGGACAGGAGAGTCGTATTCAGGCTCCATTCCTCGAATACTCCGTCCGACCGCTTGGCGCGGATTCTGTTCAGGGACAGATCCACCTTGTCCAGTTCGAACTGCACCGTCTTACGCACCTGCACGGCAATAACCGTGTCTTGGGTATTGTAATCCATAAGCGCCGTGACTTTGTCGCCTACGCGAACGTCGAGATAGCTTGTCGAGGACGCTCCGTAAATTTCCGCGGAAAAATAGTTCGGATAAGGCAGCACGACTTCGTTCTTGTTTTCCAGTTGCAGCTTAAGCGTCTTGGCCGTCAAGTTGTTCTCGAGCACGGTTCCGGTGTACTGCGACACGACGGAAATGTACGCCGCGTTCGAGTTGGTGTAGCCCACGTTGATCTTCTTGCCTTTGATGATATATTTCGCCGCGTCTTTCTTCGTGAGTACCGTTCCGTTCAGATCGAACCGGGTCGTCTCCGTCAGAATGAGCGGAACCTTTTTGTTCGCGGAATCCGTAACGATCAGAATGTCGTTGTCCAAGTCTGCGGAAAATACGACCGCCGCGTTCAGGAAGTTGACGGAACGGCTCGTGATGGTGATGACGGCCACTTTGCCGCTATCGTTCAGCGTCATAGATATCGTATCGCCCTGGAACAAGTCGTCCAGCGTCACATTGGACAGTCCTTCGAGCTTAACGACGACGTTATCGGCCAGTTCCTGGACCTCAAGCTTACCGTTCACTCGATACTGGATCGTTTTCGTTGCTTTATCCAGCAAGTTTACAGTACCCACAATCGGAGGCTGAACCTTCTTCGTCACGGTAATGGCCGTCACCGATCCCATCTTCACCTCGTAAGAGATGGCGTCGCCCGCGACAAGCTGATCCAGCGACAGATTCGTGCCGTTATGCTTGACTACCGCGTTCGAATCGATCGGATAAGAATCCGAGACGCCCGCCGCGTCCTTCACCTGCAGCGTCAGGCCGGTTACGTTAACGGCTTCGACCGTTCCGGAGCCGGACTTGTTCGTGACCGCCTTGTTCACCGTCAGCGACAGCAGCTTGCTTTCGGTCGCCACGTCCACGCCCAGAGTCACAGGGACGTTGACGGGCAGATCGGCGATCGTCAACGATTGCCCGTTAATGTCTTTGATCGTCAATGATTGCGCGTCGTAAGAGACGGTCTTCGGCTCGCCGTCGACGGACACGGTTAGTTTATTTTGCGCTTCGGATACGAGCAGCAGCGTTCCTTCGAAGTTTTTCACCTTCGCCGTCTCGCTCGTCTGCTCCACGAATCCGACCGTACCGTCGGAATTGCCGATGAGAATCACTTCGCCGTACAGCTTTAAGGAAGAAATGTCCGTCGTCTGTTCCGATCCGAATCCGTAGACGGAAGCGGTCGGGGACAACGTATAATTTTTCACGACGCCGTCGGAATGAAGCAGCGTCAGCTTGTTGCCTTCCACGCCGACGAGCGCTCCGGTCACTTGTCCGGCATACGCGACTTCGATCTGGGACTGTGCGCGGCTGAACAGCGTGGAAGCCATCTCGCGGGTCACCGATGCCGTCGGATCGAACTTGGTCGCCGTTACGCCGTTGACCAGTCCAAGCGCCGCCGCGACGCTGACATAACCCTTCAAGCCGGCATCGATCTGAGCGTCGTCGCTGAAAGCGGTCGCTTGACCGCCGGCATCCTTGGCAGACTGGTCTTTGCCGATCGCGCGGACGAGCAGCTTGGCCATCCATTCGCGCGTCGCGGGGCTGCTGCCCCATTCCTTGCCGCCGTCTTTCTTGACGAGCGCGATTTCCTCATCGAGCAGCAAAATATTTTTCTGAACCGCGAGTTTTATGTAAGGTTTATAGTCGTCCTTGATGACCAAATCGCTCGGAAACACGAGAGGCTCGCCGATTTTCACTTCATTGTCGACGCCCATGAATCTGAGGGCGATGATGACCGCTTCTTGGCGAGTCACTTTGTTGGCCGGGCTGAACATGCCGGCTTGTTTCCCGGTTCCGCCTTTCAGAATGCCTTGCATCGCCAGCTTCGTAATGTGTTTCTCGGCCCATCCCGGCTTGACGTCCGAGAAAATGGAGGCTGCGGACGCGGCCTTTTGCGTGTAGGAGACCCCCGATAACACCAGCGATGCGGCAAGCAATCCGGTAACGCCTTTCGATAATCCTTTCTTCATCGTCGCAATGTCCCCTCTCCCGAAATATGCGCATGCCGGCCCCGTATAGAGGGCCGGACGGCTCATTGCAATTTCAATTGCAGCTTGATTCCAGTCGCGATCGCCTGGGCGACGCGGTTTTGCAGCTCTTCGGTCCACAGCTGGGGCTCGTCGATGCTGCTCGACAAATATCCGACCTCCAACAAGATAGCCGGCATCGTCGTCTTCGTCGTCACGGCGAGGTTAACGGAATGCTTTCTGTACCCATTGTCTTTCAGTCCCGTCGCCGGCGCGAACACGGAATGCATCAGCATGGCGAACGCTTTGCTGTCTTCGCGGGTGTAGTAAGTTTCCGTGCCGTTCGTATTCGGCGAAGTGTGGCTGTTGGCATGCACCGACACGAAAATGTCCGCTTGAATGGAGTTGGCCAGATTATATCGATCCTGCAGAGTCGGATACGAGTCGTCCGTACGCGTCATGATCAGCTTGATGCGTTCGTCCCCTTCCAGCAGCGCCTGCGTCTTCAATACGACCGCCAGGTTGAAGTCCTTCTCCGAGCGCTTCGAAATGCTGATCGCGCCGGGGTCCGAACCGCCGTGACCCGCGTCAAGAACGACCGTGTAGAGCGACTTGTCTTCCGGCGGGCGCTTGAGCGCGATGGTGAGCGCGCCTGCGCCCGGATCGTTCCGCAGCTCGTAGTCCCATGCTTGGTTCAAGTCGAGCACGAATCTCGGCGCTTTCGCGTCCGTTCCGAACATCGAATACCGGATCGAGCGCAGCGCTTCGTGATCCGCGACCTGAATTTGGCCTTCGTTCTGCGAGAAGTCCGCCGTCGGGACGAACTCCGGCGCGTATCTTCCGTTCGGAACGTCGATCACGATCCGTTTCGGATTGTCCAGCTTGAAGTCTCGCGGAACGATAAGTCCCTCGTATTTCAACACGACCGATTCCGATTCGGCATCGTAGAAAATCTCGTTCAGCGTTCCCGTTACCGCGGGAGGAACGGCGGTTCCCGGAGAGGACTCGCCTCCCGACCCGTCGGAGCCCGGGTTTTCGTTCGGATCGACGACCCCGATCAGGCCGCCGTCCGAAGGGTCGTTCGGCTTGCCGGCATTGCCGCCTGTCTCGGTCTCCGAAGGCGAATACATGAATACCGATTTAATTTGATTATCCCAGAAAACCTGAACGCCCAAGGACTCGCCAAGAAATCTTAAGGGGATAAGAGTAAAGTTGGATTTGATGAGCGGCGGTTTCGTCATCTGCATCGGCGTACCGTCCAGGTAAGCCGTGGGCTTGTCCACCGTCATGACGAGCTGCTTCTTGCCGTTGGATACCGTCACCTGCTTCTTGCTGTTGTCGTAGTCCACCTTGTATCCCAAATTCTCGGTCGCGATGCGCACCGGCACCATAACCGTGCTGTTCAGGAGAAACGGCGGAACTTGGGGCTCTAACTCCATGCCGTCCAAAACCAACTTGGGCGTCGGCGTCTCCGCTTTGGCGGCGTGCGCCATGCCCGCGCTCAGGACCAGCATGCCGGCGACGACGAACAACAGGGAGAGCCACTTCTTCATGCTTCACCTCGATGTCTGATAGATTTGCGAACGATGCCGTTTTATGTAGTACAGCAGCGGCTTGTCCACGAATCATTAGACGTAGAAAAACATGAAAAGTTGCGTAAAGGAGGAAAAAAAGACCCCTCGCCCCGAAATTTGCCGAATCGGAGGCAAGAGGTCTGTCTGACGCCCGTTAAGGCGCGTGCATCCGCGTTATTCGGCGTTAGACGATCGCGCTTGCGGCGCGGCGCTGCTCGTAGGCCGTAATGGCGGCTTCATGCTTAAGCGTGAGGCCGATATCGTCCAAGCCTTGCAGCAGGAAGTTGCGGCGGTGAGCGTCGATCTCGAACGGAATGCTTAAGCCGTCCTCGTCGGTAATGAGCTGCTTCTCCAGGTCGACGTTCAGCTTGTAGCCTTCTTTCGCTTCCGTGCGCTTGAACAGATCGTCGACCTGCTCTTCGCTCAGCTTGATCGGCAGAATGCCGTTTTTGAAGCAGTTGTTGTAGAAAATGTCGGCGAAAGACGGCGCGATCACGCAGCGGAAACCGTAGTCCAGAATCGCCCACGGCGCGTGCTCGCGGGACGAGCCGCAGCCGAAGTTTGCGCGGGACAGCAGGACGGATGCGCCTTGGTAACGGTCCTTGTTCAGGCTGAATTCGGGAATGACGTTGCCCTGCTCATCCCATCTCCATTCGAAGAACAGGAACTGGCCGAACCCGCTTCTTTCGATTCTTTTCAAAAATTGCTTCGGAATAATGGCGTCGGTATCGACGTTAACCCGGTCGACCGGGGCGACGAGTCCGTTCAATTGTACGAATGCTTCCATGTTGATGATCCTCCCCTAAATGCTGCCGTCAGCCAGCGGCGATCGGCAGTCTGGTTATGCCGTCACTTCGGCTTTGAAATCCCACGCGCGCACGTCTACGAAGCGGCCTTGGATAGCGGCCGCGGCGGCCATCTCCGGCGATACGAGGTGCGTGCGTCCGCCGCGGCCTTGACGGCCTTCGAAGTTCCGGTTGGACGTCGACGCGCAGCGCTGGCCGGGCTGAAGAACGTCGGGGTTCATCGCGAGGCACATGCTGCAGCCCGCGTCGCGCCATTCGAAGCCGGCTTCGACGAAAACTTTATCGAGGCCTTCCTTCTCCGCTTGCAGCTTGACGCGTCCCGAGCCCGGAACGACGATCGCGGTCACCTTGGAGCTTACTTTGTAGCCGCGCGCCACGGATGCAGCGGCCCGCAGGTCTTCGATCCGTCCGTTCGTGCAGGAGCCGATGAACACGTAATCGATCTCGATGTCGGTCATCGGAGTTCCAGGCTTAAGGCCCATGTACTCGATCGCGCTCTTCGCGGCTTTGCGCTCGTTCTCGGTCGGCAGCTCCTCCGGAACCGGAACGGAGTCGGTAATGCCCGTGCCCATGCCGGGGCTCGTGCCCCAAGTCACTTGAGGAATGAGAGTTTCGACGTCGAAATCGAGAGTCGAATCGAACGTTGCGCCTTCGTCCGTGCACAGCGCCTTCCATTGCTCGACCGCTTTGTCGAACGCTTCGCCTTGCGGAGCGTATTCGCGGCCGCGCAAGTATTCGAACGTCGTTTCGTCCGGAGCGATCAGACCGGCGCGCGCGCCGGCTTCGATGGACATGTTGCAGACGGTCATCCGCTCTTCCATCGACAGCTCGCAAATCGCTTCGCCCGTATACTCCATGACGTAGCCCGTGCCGAAATCGGTGCCGTATTTGGCGATCAATCCAAGAATCATATCCTTCGCCGTAATGCCGGGCTTGCGCTTGCCGTTGAATCGGATGCACATCGTTTTCGCTTTCGCTTGCTGCAAGCACTGCGTCGCGAGAACGTGCTCGACTTCGCTTGTGCCGATGCCGAACGCCAACGCGCCGAACGCGCCGTGCGTGGACGTGTGGCTGTCGCCGCAAACGATCGTTTTGCCCGGATGGGTCAAGCCTAGCTCGGGTCCCATAACGTGAACGACGCCTTGGTCGATCGTGTTCAAGTCGTACAGCTTGACGCCGAATTCGTTACAGTTCGCCGTCAGCGTGTCGACCTGCTGCTTGGAGATCGGGTCGGCAATATTGAAGCGGTCTTTGGTCGGAACGTTGTGGTCCATCGTCGCGAACGTCAATTCCGGGCGTCTTACTTTGCGGCCGGACAGGCGCAGCC
>JAEZZE010000323.1 GCA_023418755.1 Bacillota bacterium
CGCGGGATGGGAGTCAGTTTCGGGTCTTCGACCCGTTCGGCAACATGCTCGTTTACATGGACAAGCATTACGCTCCTCCTCTGTACCTCGAAGCCAAGGATCGCACGGAGGAAATCCTCAATCAGGCAGGGTTTCTGCGCGATATCTACGCCAACGATCGTGCTGCGGCCGCAACGCTTGACCGCGCCTTGGATGAAACGAAGGACGAATCCGGCATAGGGCGGGCAAGACTGCTGGCAGCTCGAGCCGAGATCGCAGTCGCCATGGGAGATAGGGAACTTGCCTCCAAGTTGGAGGACAGGGTCGCTCGCATTCATTTGCCGGAAGCGGATCTCCGAAGTTATGAGGAGGAACTAAGAGCACCCCGGCACCTTCGAAACTGGGCTGGAATCGAGCCGGGCGAATAACGGGGAGGCAACCTTGAACCTCGTTCGGAAGCGCGCTATTCGTTGTTCAATCGCGTCCTCGCGAACGCTTCCCGATAAGCCGTCGGGGTGACGCCGGTGTGGCGCTTGAACCATTTGGCGAACTGCTTCTCGTCCGCGAATCCGACCCGATCGGCCACCTCTTTGATGTACAGCCTCCCGCCCGCGAGCAGCCGCTTGGACGCGTCAAGCTTGACGGAATGAACGTAATCCAGAAGCCCGCAGCCGAATTGGCGCTTGAACATCCGCGTCAAATACTGCTTGTTGTACCCGCTATAAGCCGCGATCCGTTCAACCTTGAAGTGTCGCTCTAGAGCATGCAGCCTGATCCATTCGCGCAATTCTCCGAGCTTGGGATCCCGTGCCGAGTCCGTATCGAGCCTTCTCCTTTGCTCCGCCAGCTCGATCAACAAGCAGGATAGGAAGTGGTCCCCCGCATGCGGCAGGCTGTACCCTCCGTTCGCCGCGTGCAGCAGTTGCCGCGCGAGGATATGAATCCGGTTCGGATTCTCGCTTCTCGCGAACAGCGGCAGATAACCCGCGGGCTCCCGGCCGTCCGCTTCGGGCTGCATGAAATGGAACCAATAGAACGATACGCCCGGCAATGAAGGCTTGAACCCCCGATGAAACTGCCCCGGCTTTAGGATCAACGCGTTTCCCGGCTTGATCTCGAACGGCTCCCCCTCGACCTCCAAGTAGACGGTCTCCGACACTCCGATCAACAGCTCGTAATCCGAAATCTTTCTTGCCATATGGGACCAACTCTCCTCGGCCTGGAAATGGCCTCCCATATGCAAGCGATAAGGCTGGTGCATGTACAACGGAAGCATGGGCCGTTCCTCCTCGCCGTCCGGCTAGAAAGTCACTTTTTGACACCTATTCTATCGGATCGCATACCGACAAACGTTTGCCTCTTCGTTAAAATGATCATACATCAAACAACTTCTTAATGGAGAGTGAACGATGGAAACAACGAACATTCGGCCGGTACCCGGCCGTCCCGTCGACCTGAAAAACGTCCGAATCGCCGATCGTTACTGGCAAGCTTACGTGAATCTCGTCAACGATACGATTCTTTCGTACCAATGGGAAGCCTTGAACGATAGGGTGCCCGATGCGGAGCCCAGCCATTGCATTCGCAACTTCCGGATCGCCGCCGGACTGGAAACCGGGGATTTCTCCGGATTCGTCTTCCAGGATACCGATCTCTACAAATGGCTGGAGGCGGTCGGTTACTCGCTTGCCAATAAGCCGAACGACGATCTTGAGAAGCTGGCGGACGAGGCGATCGAGCTGCTCGCGTCCGCGCAGCTGGAAGACGGATATTTGAATACTTACTTTACGATCCTCGATCCGCAAAAGCGCTGGACGAACTTAACGGATTGCCACGAAATGTATACCGCCGGTCATCTGATCGAAGCTGCCGTAGCCTATTATCGAGGAACAGGCAAGATTAGGCTGCTGGAAGTCGCCAGACGGGTTGCCGATCATATCGAACTGCGGTTCGGTCCGGGGGATAATCAGATTCAAGGCTATGACGGCCATCAGGAAATCGAGCTGGCTCTTGTGAAGCTGTACGAGGCAACGGGAGAACGGCGATATCTCGATCTAGCAGGCTTCCTGATCGACGAGCGCGGCAAGGAGCCGAATTTCTTTCATCGGGAATGGGAAGCCCGCGGCAGGATTTCTTACTGGAATCCGGGCGTCGTTCAGTCCAAGCCTCCCGCGCCGGAATACCAGCAAGCCCATAAGCCGGTTCGCGAGCAGGAGGTCGCCGTCGGACATGCCGTGCGCGCGGTTTACATGTACACGGCCATGGCGGACTTGGCGCTTCATAACAACGATGCCGAACTGCTGGAGGCTTGCGGAAGATTATGGAGCAATATGGTCGGCAAGCAGATGTACGTGACCGGCAGCATCGGATCCACCCGTCACGGCGAAGCTTTTACTTTCGATTACGATTTGCCGAACGATACGAACTACTCGGAAACGTGCGCATCGATCGGGATGATCTTCTTCGCCCGACGCATGCTCCAGATCGAGCCCAAGGGAGAATACGGCGATGTCATGGAACGCGCCCTCTACAACACGGTGACGGCGGGAATCGGGATGGACGGCAAGCGGTATTTCTACGTCAATCCGATGGAAGTGTGGCCCGCGGCGAGCAGAGGCAACCCGGGCAAGCATCATATTAAAGCGGCAAGGCAGAAATGGTACGGCTGCGCCTGCTGTCCGCCGAACGCCGCAAGGCTGCTCGTATCGGCGGGCCAGTACGTGTACACGACGAACTCGGACAAGCTGTTCACTCATTTGTATATCGGCAACGAAACCGAGCTTGAGCTCTCCGGCCGCGCCGTTCGCGTTCGTTTGGAGAGCGGCTTGCCGTGGAACGGGCACGCGTCGCTGGAGGTCGCGAGCGCCGATGGGTCCGGCAGCTTTACGCTCGCCTTGCGCGTTCCTTCGTGGTCGCCTGCGACGGTATTTCGCGTTAACGGCGCCGAGGTCCAACCGGTTATTCGCGACGGATACGCCTACTTTACGGAAGATTGGCGCAGCGGCGATCGCATTGACGCGGAGTTCGATATGACCCCGCGCCGGATCTATGCCCATCCCCAGGTTCGGGCCAATGCCGGTCGCGTCGCGCTGCAGCGCGGTCCGCTTGTCTACTGCTTTGAAGAGACCGATAACGACTCCCCGCTCGCCTCGCTCTCGCTCCCCGCGAACGCGGAGCTGAAGTGCGTCGAGGCTCAAATCTTGGGCGGAATCGTCGCGGTCGAGGCGGAAGGGATGAGGGCCGAGTCTTCGAACGAGACGAGCGATTCTCTCTATCGCTCGACCCCGCCCGTCCCGACCCCCGCGCGGCTGCGCGCCGTTCCTTACACGCTGTGGGGCAATCGTGAACTTGGGGAGATGCAAGTTTGGATTCGGGAGAGTTAGGCTCGTAACCGCTTTGGGAAAAGACGAAATCCGATCGGGTTCAAATTAATTATCGGCTAGCTTTTTTGAGAGAAGAACCAACACGCCGCTGCCGGGAACCTCGGCCTCTCCGCTCAGCAGGCTGCCGCCGAGGGCTTCTTTTCGAGGCTCGGGTCCTAGGTTAACCGCAGCCGCTTCCTCGTTATGATTCAGAACGAACAAGTATTCGGTTCCGTCAGCGCCGATTCGCCTGCTCGCTTCGACGCCCGAAGGCGTATCCAGCAGCGGCCGTATGCCTTTCTGCTCGCAGAGATAGCCGATCAACCCGAGCAGAAACGGCTTGTCGGGACTGCTCGCCACGTACCAGGCTTCGCCCTCTCCGAACCGGTTGCGGGTCAGCGCCGGCGTGCCGCGATAAAACTCTTTGCCGTACACCGCCAGTACCTCCGCGCCTTCGGGGTGCATCAAATCGCACAGAAGTCCGCATGAATAAGCTCCGGCCAAGCCGCCGACAGCCTCCGACAATTCGAACGTATTCGTTTGCTCCGGGGACAGCGCGTCGGTCTCCTCGACCCAGACGCCGAACAGCGGCCGCAGCTCTCCGGGATAGCCGCCGGGGACGATCAAGTCGCTTTCGCCGACCAGGCCGCTGAAATACGTCCCCAGCACGGTTCCGCCCATTCGGGCGTACCGTTCCAGCTTGTCGGCCATTCCCGGCTTGACCATATATAGCACCGGAAGCACCAGCACCTCATATCCGTCCAAGTCGGAGTCCGCGCTGACGATGTCGACAGGGACGTTCCGCTCGTAGAAAGCATCGTAATATTTCTGCACCTCGGTCAAATACTTCAGCGCAACGCTCGGACCGCTGGAATGCTCGAGCGCCCACCAGTTCTCCCAATCGAACAGGATCGCCGCCTTCGCCTCGACCTTCGCGCCCAGGATGCCGTCTCCGAGCTCCTCCAGCTCCCGCCCGAGCTGTGCGCATTCCGCGAAGACGCGAGTATGCTCGTGGCCGGAATGGTCGATGACCGCCCCGTGGAACTTCTCGAAAGCGCCGAGCGATTTTCTTAATTGAAAGAACATGATGCTGTCCGCGCCACGCGAGATCGCCTGGTAGCTCCACAGTCTCATTACCCCCGGACGCTTGAGCGCGTTATACGGCTTCCAGTTAAGCTGGCTCGGGCTCTGCTCCATCAGCAAGAAGGACTGTCCTTGCTTCATCCCGCGCATGAGATCGAGACGGAACGCGATGTCTCCCATCGGCGTATCGTTCGTCGGATAGCAGTCCAGCGCGGCAACATCGAGATGGCGAGCCCATTTGAAGTAATCGAGGGGCTTATAGGCGCCGTTGCTCTGAAAATTCGTCGTCACGATCGCATCGGGCATTGCCGCCTTGATCGCGTCACTCTCCTCGGTATAACAGGTTAGGATGGAATCCGAGATAAAGCGGTCGTAATCGAGCGATATACCCTGAAAGGCGGTCTGGTCCGGATTGGCTCGATCCAGATGCTCGCTCCGCAGGCTCGGCGCGACGATCTCGTTCCAATCGTAGAAGGTATGGCCCCAAAACCGGGTATACCAGGCTGCGTTCAGCGCCTCCAGCGTGCCGTAGCGCCGTTTAAGCCATTCGCGAAACGCACGCTCGCAATTGTCGCAATAGCAGCGAAGTCCGTACTCGTTGTTGACGTGCCAGAGCAGCAGCGCGGGATGATCCTTGTAGCGCTCCGCCAGCTTGCCCGCCAGCCTTCGGGCGTACAGGCGATAGGTCGGACTGTTCGGACAGGAATTGTGCCGTCGCCCGTACTTGCGTTTCATGCCGTCGGACTCCACGATGCAGACGTCCGGATAGCGGGTCGCCATCCAGGCCGGATGGGCGGCGGTTCCCGTTCCCAGGCAAGCGTGAATGCCGTTCTCATGGAGCATATCCATTACTTCGTCCAGCCAGTCGAAGCGGTACGTATTCTCGTCGGGCTGGTTCAGTGCCCAGGAGAACACGTTAACCGTAGCGATATCGATGCCGGCCAGCTTGAACAAGCGCATATCCTCCCGCCACGTTTCCTTTGGCCATTGCTCGGGATTATAGTCGCCTCCGTATGGAATTTTGCCGACTTTGGCTTTGAACATAGAAAAAAATCCTCCTTTCAGAACGCCGAATATTTAGCGGTTGAGCCCCTGAAGGGCTGGACCGATGCATTTGTCGCGCCCGTTACAGCATCCGCATAAGCCGCTCGCTGCGGACCTTCCACGAGCCGTCCTGCGGAAATCCCGGGGCCGGCTCGTTCGGACCGCCGCTCCAACCGGCCGCCATCATGGCGACGGCCGTCAACAGGCCGCCGTTGCCCGGCAAGTACACCGGCAGCGGCGGGCGCTGGTAGTTGTGTCCGTTCGGCAAATACGTGTTCGTCTGCGTCTGTTTGAGCAGCGCGTCGACGGCAAGCGAGCCTTCGCCCAGACGGGCCGCGGTCATCGCAATCATCGGGTAGTCCCAGCCCCACGTTTTGTTCCAGTTCCACACTTCCATCACTCGGCGCAAGGTGCGGCGCATCGTCTCGCGATCGGCCAGCTTGCCGGGAAGCAGCCCCAGGGAGGCCAGCATCGTCGGGTGGTCCGTCATGCTCAGCGGGTTCCGGAACGTATCGGCCGCCGTCTCGGCGGCGACGTACAGCCCGTCCGCTTCGGGAAGCCTCGACAGCCCCGTCCGCACCTTGTCCCATAGCGGCTCGGGAGGCAAGTCCAGCCTGTCCCGCCAGAGCGCCGCCAGGGACAGACCGAACTCCCAGTACGACAGCTCGAAGCCGGGATTCATCGTCACCGCGTGATCGTATACCTCTTGCGCCGGCGCGACGGGCGGTCCCAACACGTAACGCTTGCCCGCCTCGTCCCATTCGGCAAAGGAAGCCATGAAATCGGCGGTCTCGAATACGATATCCCGATAACGCTCCAAAGTCTCCCGATCCGGCCGCTGCCGGTACAGCAGCTCCGCGT
The DNA here is from genome assembly GCA_023418755.1 of Bacillota bacterium. GTDB lineage: Bacteria > Bacillota > Bacilli > Paenibacillales > Paenibacillaceae > Cohnella. The sequence goes on from JAEZZE010000323.1 coordinate 6,330, forward strand.
AGTAAATCGGATGCGGCTGCTGCCAGATGAGGAACGGTTCGATATAGCAGGGCGAATTGATGCCGTCCGGTCCGATGCACTTCGGCCATCTTGCGCCCGCGTAGCCCTGCTCCGCTGCCGTCGCTCTCGCGATCGGAAGCAGCCCGGAATAGAAGGCGAACGTGTTCTCCAGCAGCTCGGGCCGATTCCACAGCGCAAAGTGAACGGAATGCCACCAATGCATCTCCAGGTGGAACTTGCCCGCCCAACTGTTGTGCGTAAGGCCCGATTCCTGCGGCGGCAAAACGCCGGAAGACTGAATCGCCGTCAAATATTGCGACAGCACGATCCGCCGCTCAAGCTCCGCGGCACGAGGGTCCGCGCTGTCAGCCAGCTCCACCGCGGCTCCCCGCTCCCAGAAATCCTGCATATGGCGCTCGCTTGCCGCCTGCGCCGCTTCCGTTTCTGGCAGCGTCTCCCCCGCCTCTTCGGCCGTTCCTACGAAATGAACGCGGAATTCGAAGCTTGGCTGCTCCGAAGACGGCGTCAACAGGAACAGGTGAGGATCTGCTGCGTCTCGTTCAAGCGTTCCGTCGCTCCATTCCAGTCGGAGCGCATAGCCGTCCCCGTCCATCGTTCTAAGCAGCACGGCATGCCGCTCCCCCTGCTCCCGCCGCTCGGTGACGTGACTTTCCGGACGGCTCCAATCCGCGCCGCTCTTGCGCCAATCCCCGTAAGGAAAACGGAATGCGATCCGCAGCCGCTCCTCCCCGATCAGATCCGAGCGAATGCGAACGGCCAACAAATCAAGCCGAGGATGGCAGCAGGTCGTAACCTCCGTGATCCGCCCGTCCAGCGCGAACCGGCTGCTCAGCCGCCCCGTCCACAGATCAAGCTTTTGATCAAGATCGGACAGCTTGTCAGAGCCGGCCAAGCTTCCGTCGGCCGCCGTCAGACGAAAGCCGATCTGGCCGAGATGCGGTTTGTGCGGACTAAAGCGATGCTGCTCGTATTCCTCCGACGTTTCGCCGGCAGGCATGTAAGGATAACCGACCTCTCTGCCGCCGAAAGTACGGTATTGCGTTCGTTTGAAGTTCGCCATATCGTACCCTTTCGGGTTCGGATAGTTGTGCCAGATGCGGTTGGACAAATGTCCGAGCGGCACGCCGTCATGCTCGTACAGCTCGGGAAACGTCTGCAAGCCCGTCGCGTCCGCGGTAAACGCATAGTTGCCGTTGCCGACGGACAGCGACGAGAACGGATCTAACGCCGTAACTTGCGGATTATGCCGGCGAACCAGCCTTTCACGATCGATTGCGCTCACGTTAATTCCTCCTTGCTCACGGGGTCTTCGGCTTCTTCTACCGCTGTAATTCGCAGCGCGATATAAGGTTTGCCCGGGAGCTCCACACGACGATTGTAAATGTCCCCATAACCGTATTCTCCCTTGCGCACGGCTTCGAACGCGATCGGCACGCGCTCGATGGTCATATTCCAAGTATCGATGACGTCCACCGCGAACGCCGTCCCCTCCGCAAGCCGGAAGTCCTTGCCCGGAAGCTCGAACGTCCAGCTCTCCGGCCGGTCTTCTCCGAAATAAAACAAATAATAGCTTCCCGGACGGCCCGCCACGCCGGTGCAGAACCATTCGTCGATCGGCTCCAAGCCTTCCGCCGGTCCCGCCTCCGCGATCTCCCGAAGAAAACGAAGCCGCTCCGCGCTGCTCCCCCGAAGCGTGCCTCCGATTCCCGTCCAGACGCGGTCGACCGATTCGTTAGAGGGCCGCAGCACTTCGCCGTGCCCGACATAGGTTCCTTCCGTCAAG
>JAEZZE010000343.1 GCA_023418755.1 Bacillota bacterium
GCGTACGGGAACGCCGGCGGCGCGGATGGAAGACCAAGTCGACGAAGACGCGAAGCATGAACGCGTGCATCAATTGATCGATTTGTCGGAGCGCATGCAGGCCGAGTACGGCCGCGAATGGGTCGGCAAGGTGCTCGAGGTCATTCCGGAGCGGGGCGCCAAGGGCGAAAGCAACGGAACGATCTCCGGCTATACGGACAACTATTTGCAGGTCGAGTTCGAGGGGGATTCCACCCTTATCGGCAAGCTGTGCCGCGTACGGGTGACGGAATCCGGCGTGAACGAGTGCCGCGGCGAACTGCTCGAGGTGCTGGATTCCGGCTCCAGACCGGTGGCCATGCAAGCTTAATCGCCTAGAACGAAGATTTCACCGTAAGGCAGGCAACGGCTTTTCGCCTTGCGGTGAGATCTTTTTGACGTACATAGGAGAAAGTGCGCTTGAAGAAGAAGGAGTAGGAAGGCGGGGCGTGCTTAAGCGGAGTTCGTGCCGGAAGCGCCGCGTCTCCGGAAGGGCATGTAGGCGAGCGGCAGGGCGATCATCGAGCAGAGCACGTTAAAGATCGTCTGGGCATGGGCGATCTGCGCGGACGGATCTCCGGGCGCGATCCAGGCGGCCGCTCCGTGAAGCGCCCCGATCAACGGATAGAACAAGGCGGCGCCGCCGACGTTAAGAGCTAGCTGTGACAGGGCGACGAAGCGTCCGCCGCTACCTCCTCCGAGCGAGGCGACCAACCCCGTGAAGCAGGTGCCGACGTTGGCTCCGAGAACGATGGCGATGCCGGCTTCGGGCGTGATCGCTCCGGCGGCCGCGAGTCCCATGCACATGGCGACCACCGCCGAGCTGGAATGGACGAGCGCGGTGATGACGGCGCCGCCGAGGACGCCCCACATCAAGTTATCGTACGTATGGCGCATCATCGTTTCGAAATACCCGTTCTCCCTTAGGGCGGGCCCGATCCCTTGCAGCAGCTTAAAGCCGACGAGGAGCAGACCGAAACCCCCTACCGCTACCGAAACGTAGCGCAAGCTCAATAGTTTGCGGGGAGCGGTCGCGGCGTCACCCAATTCGTTGGCCGCGAAAGAAACGATCCAGCCGACGGCGCCGAATGCCAGAAAAAAAATGCCGTATTTGTGCAGCTGCAGGCTCATCAGCTCGGTTGTGAAGCAGGTGCCGACGTTCGTGCCGAGAATGATGCCGAAGCTGCGGGAGAACGTCAGCCATCCGGCATTGACGAAGCCGATCGTCAGCACGGTGACGGCGGTGCTGCTCTGCAATAGAGCGGACGCGACCGTGCCTACGGCGAAACCTCTCAGCGGCGTTGAAGTAGACTTGGATACCCACGAGACGAGCCGATGACCCGCCCATCGTTCCAACGAAGCTTCCATGACCTTCATGCCGGACAGCAGCAGGGCGAATCCGAGCAAGGACGGGACGATCAGTTGAGCGAACATGTTATGCACCCCCCATTACCCTATGCGGCACGAGGACAAGTTTATGATCGGACGAGATGCGGCATGAGGACAAGTTTACGATCGGATAAGGAGTGGTTGGCCAATGAGTAAGCAATCGTCAGTATGGTTAAATAAAAGCAGGAGGCCGCGTCTTGAAGAGGGACACCCGTGGATTTACGCCAACGAGATCGCCAAGACGGAAGGGGAGCCGACGCCCGGTCAGCTGGTGGAAGTGAAGGACCACCGCGGACAGCTGCTCGGAACCGGCTACTGGAACCCTTCTTCGCAAATTACGGTTCGTCTCGTCGCTTACGGCCCTCTGGAGCGAATGGACGAGGCGTTCTTCCGAGGCAGGTTCGAACGCGCCTTGGCCCATCGCCGTCGTTTTGTCGGCGCGAACGAATCATGCCGTCTCGTATACGGCGAGGCGGATTATTTGCCCGGGCTCGTCGTCGACCGCTTCGGCGGCGTGCTGGTCGTCCAAGTGCTGACCCTCGGCATGGAGCTCGCGAAGGAAGCGTGGTTGCCCGCTTTGATCGAGGTGTTCAAGCCGCAAGGCGTTTACGAGCGCAGCGACGTGGGCGTACGGACGCTGGAGGGACTGGAGGAGAGGACGGGCGTTCTGTACGGCGAATGTCCAAGGCACGTAGAGATCGAGGAGAACGGGCTTCGCGTCCAGGTAGACATCGAGGGAGGACAGAAAACCGGCTATTTCTTCGATCAGCGGGAAAACCGGGCGTCCATTAAACCGCTTATGCTCGGCTGGGGAGCGCGCAGCGGCATCAAGCTCGCGGAGACGGAGTCGGAGGACGGGGTCAGGAACATGCTGCCGGTCAACGAGAAGGGCAAAGTCGTCGCTTTCCCTTACTGGGACGGCGCGACGGTACTGGAATGCTTCGCGCACACGGGCAGCTTTACGCTTCATGCGTGCGCGTACGGAGCGAAGAAGGCGACCTGCCTCGATATTTCCGAGCATGCGCTGCAGACCGCCCGTCATAATGCGGAGGTCAACGGCTTTACGGATCGCGTGGAGTTCGTGGCGGCGGACGCGTTCGAGTATTTGCGCCAGCAGGTCGCCGGACGCGAGGAGCGCCAGGCGAGAGCCGGGAACAAGGCCGCGGGGGCCAAGGTGGATACGTCCAAGCCGCTCGTCTCGGAAGGGCGGACCTGGGACGTTATCATTCTCGATCCTCCGGCATTCGCGAAGACGAAACGCGCGGTCGAAGCCGCCCGTCGCGGTTACAAGGACATTAACCTGCACGCGATGAAGCTGTTGAACGAAGGAGGCTACCTGGTGACGGCCAGCTGCTCGTATCACGTCCGGCCGGATTCGTTCCTGGAGACGATCCAGGAGGCGGCCAAGGACGCGGGCAAAATCCTCCGGCGCGTCGAATGGAAAGGGGCGGGCAAGGATCATCCCCAGCTCGCCGGGGTGGAGGAAGGACATTATTTGAAATTCGGCATCTTCGAGGTGCGCAGCCGCAAAGAGCTGTAGGCCGCGTTTCTTCGCTGCAGGTCCCGCCCGTGCCCAATTGTTAAGGAAATGTTAGCAAACTGCCGGATGAACTCATGCCGTTTCGGGAACATTCCTAACGCCTCCGATTTATGCTGGATAGAGAGGCAAGGCAACGGGAGGGTTGAACATGGTGCACGAAGTAATTCTGTTCGGCAAACGGGCGGTACCGCTCGAAAATCGAGCGAAAACGTCGAACAGCCGAAGCCGCTTTAACACGCGAATGAGGGCGATGGTCGACGATCTGGAGTTTCGCCGCCGCTGGAAGCACGTCAGCTATATCGAGCTGTGGTCGGATGCGGCTATATTCAAGTACGACGACGGCACGAAGTGGTATATGAACATTTCATGACGGAGGCGCACAAGCCGCATGGACCGATAAAAAGAAACGCCTAGTTCCCCGGCAGAGGACTAGGCGATTCTTTTTTATTCCTTCGCGCTTCCGTGGGAGGCGGCCTGCTTATCGAAATCCTTGACGTAGTCGTCCACGACTTGCACTTCCATCATGCAGTTGTTCACCATGAACTTAAAGACGCCGTTGTTGAAATCCGTGCCGACTTCCTTGTAGAAGATGCCCTCGTAGACGTCGCTCTGCGTATGGTTGAAGCACAGCCTGTACCCTTCGGGGTCTTCCTTCAGATAGGCTCGTACCCCTTTCTCGAAAAAGCCGTCGCGGTTGATCTCCCTGGATACGGATATGATGTGAAGATCGACGAACGGAATTTCGTTCAGCAGGATATTGATAAACGAGCCCTTGGTAATTTCCTTCCAGCGGCTTTGGGCGGTTTGTCCGATCACGAGCTGCGTAATATTGTTTTTCCTGGCCACTTCCCCGATGACCTTAGCGATGGGGCGGGATTCGTTGTATTTTATAATGAATTGTTCGGCGCCGTGCTCCTGCGCCAACTCTTTCCATTTTTCAATAAAATGAATTTTCTCGATATCCATTTCGTCTTCTGGAAGCGGATCAACGGTCAGCACGTAGAAGGGACAGTCCAACATGTTGGCGAGCTTGCCGCCCCTGCGGATCAAACGCTCTCCATTCGGGCCGTAATAGACGCAAACGAGGATGCTCTCATCCATTCTCCCGTTCTTCAATTTAACGATTCACCTCGAATGAACTTTTAATGCCGGCGACATGCGCATATGAACGCGCCGCCTCCGAACATTGAATACAGCGTACATTTTTTGTTTGGTTCTGTCAATTGGTATAGTGTATACTGTTACTGATGCGGTTGCTGTTATCGAATCGTCCGTCTATATATGAATCAATAATGGATTCGGGAGGATAATAAGACAAATGTTCAGGGAATACCGTTCGCATGGTTCGATCGGTCATCGCTTCCGTGGGCAGTCTCATAAATCATAGTACAAATGGGAGGTTACAAGTTGTCGTTGTTGCATTTTGCCGTTCTGCTTCCTTTTCTGTACACCGTCTTCGTGCCTCTATTTTATAAGAAGATGCCCCGCGTTCATACGGGGTGGTTCGTGATTATCGTCCCGCTGCTGCTGTTCGTTTATTTTGCCGCACGTTTTCCGCTTCAGTCAGGCTCGGCCCCGTTATACCGATCCGTATCCTGGATTCCCTCGTTAGGCATTCGCTTAGATCTGCACTTGGACGGGCTGTCCCTATTGTTCGCTCTCATCATTACGGGCATCGGAACTTTGGTCATTCTATATTCCATTTATTACATGTCTAAAGATAGAGAAGCGCTACATAACTTCTATATTTATCTGCTCGTGTTCATGGGAGCGATGCTCGGAATCGTATTGTCCGACAACCTCATGGCGCTTTACGTCTTCTGGGAAGCGACGAGCGTATCGTCTTTCCTCCTCATCGCTTATTGGTATCAAAGAAAAAGATCCCGTTACGGCGCGCAAAAGGCGCTGATGATCACCGTGACGGGCGGATTCGCCATGCTTCTCGGCTTCCTGATGCTGGGCTCGGCGGCGGGGACGTTCAGCATTCGCGAGATCATCGGCATGAAGGAGGCGATCCTGAACGATCCGCTATTCATTCCGGCCATGCTGCTCGTACTGTTCGGCGCGTTTACGAAGTCGGCGCAGTTTCCGTTTCATATCTGGCTTCCGGACGCGATGGAGGCTCCGACGCCGATCAGTTCTTACTTGCACTCGGCGACGATGGTGAAGGCCGGAGTCTACTTGGTCGCCCGCATGACTCCGATCTTCGGCGGGCATATGAGCTGGTTCTGGATCATTACGATCGTCGGGATCGTCACCTTGTTCTGGGGCGCGTTCATGGCCGTCCGGCAGTTCGATTTGAAGGCGCTGCTGGCCTATTCGACCGTCAGCCAGCTCGGGCTGATCATGTCTTTGCTCGGCATCGGTTCTTTGTCGCTGAACCCGGCTTACGAAGCGCAGGCGATGCTGTTCTCGGGCGCCATCCTGGCCGCCGTCTTCCATCTGTTCAACCATTCCATCTTCAAGGGCTCTCTCTTCATGGTTGTCGGCATCCTGGATCACGAGACGGGAACCCGCGATATCCGCAAGCTCGGCGGCCTGCTGAGCTTGATGCCCGTGTCGTTCTCGCTCACGATCGTCGGCGGCTTGTCGATGGCGGGTCTTCCGCCGTTCAGCGGCTTCCTGAGCAAGGAGATGTTTTTTACCGGGGTGCTAACGGCCTATCGCCATATCGATCAATGGGTCGTCTTGCTGCCGATCGCCGCATGGCTCGCCAGCGTGTTTACTTTCGTCTATTGCCTGATTTTCGTATTCAAGACGTTTACGGGCACTTATCGCCCGGAGCGCTTGGACAAGAAGCCTCATGAAGCGCCCATGGGCATGCTGATCTCGCCGATCTTGCTGGCGGCGCTCGTAGTCCTTGTGTTTTTCTTTCCCAATCTGATCTCCTTCTCCCTTCTGGAGCCCGCGATGCGCTCCGTATTGCCGAGCCTTTTGCGGCCGGGCGAAGCTTTCGAGGTTCATATCAAAGCTTGGCACGGCTTCAATACCGAGCTGTTCATGACCGTCGGAATCGTCGCGATGGGCGCGTTGCTGTACAAAACCTATAAAAAATGGTCCGATATTTATTACAATTTACCGCGCAAATTCGATTTCAACCATTTGTACGACAAGGGATTGACGGGCGCGGAGCGCTTATCCGCCCGGATCACCAATTTCTATATGAACGGTTATCTACACAGTTATCTCAGCTATATATTCGCGTTCGTGATCGTGGTCGTCGGAGGCTCGTTCGTGCTTCAGCAGGCGTTCGCCATCGATCCGGCCACCAATTCGGCCATCGAGGCGTACGAGTATTTGTTGGCCGTTTCCATCGCGATTTCGGCCGGATTCGTCCTGTTCGTCAACTCCAGGCTGACGTCCATTATCGGGGTAGGAGCGGTAGGCTATTTGGTCTCGCTGCTGTTCGTGATATTCCGAGCGCCCGATCTGGCCCTTACGCAGCTTGTCGTAGAGACGATAACGACCGCTTTGTTCCTGTTGTGCTTCTATTTCCTTCCCAAATTGAAGAAGGAAATCGTTCGAATCCGCGTGAAAATATCCAACTTGGTCATTTCGATCGGAGTCGGGACGGTCTTTACCCTGATCGGCATATCGGCGCAAAGCACGAACCCGTTCAAGCCGATCTCGTATTTCTTCCTGAACTCGTACGAGCTTTCCGGAGCCCGCAATATGGTTAACGCGATTCTTGTCGATTTCCGCGCGTTCGATACGATGCTGGAAAGCGTCGTCCTGTTTGTCGCGGGCATAGGCGTCTACACGCTGATCAATCTCCGCCAGTCGAGGAGGGAAAAGCGTTGAAATTTTCGGATTTGGTGTTGCAGACGGCAGCCAAGGTGCTCGTTTTTATCATTATGACCTTCTCGATCTATATTCTGTTCGCGGGACACCATAATCCCGGAGGGGGATTTATCGGCGGCTTGATTACCGCATCGGCGTTGATGCTCCTCTACATTGCGTTCGACGCGGAAACGATTCAGGACATTATTCCCGTGGATTTCAAAATCGTCGGAGCGATCGGCGTGTTGATGGCTCTCGCGACGGGAATCGGGTCCGTCGTGGCGAATGAGCCGTTCCTGACGCAAGTCTACGGTTACGTCGATTTGCCTCTACTGGGCAAGACGGGCGTCGGCACCGCCATGGTATTCGATATCGGCGTCTACCTGGCCGTTATCGGGACGACGATGACGATAATAAGAAGTATTAGCGAGGATATCTAAGATGGAAACTTTAATGACGATTACCGCCGGCGTTCTGTTCACGACCGGAACCTATCTGATCTTAAGCAAGACTCTCCTGCGCATCATTATGGGATTGTCGTTATTCACGCATGGCGTTCACATTATGCTCATGGCGATCAACGGGCTGAAGCGGGGCGCGGCTCCGCTGCTCGGGGAGGAAGCGGAGAGCTATACCGACCCCGTGCCCCAGGCGCTGATTCTGACTTCCATCGTCATCAGTTTTTCGCTTACCGCATTTTCTCTCGTGTTGGCGTACCGGACTTACAAAGAGCACGGCACGGACGATGTAGAGCAGTTAAGGGGACAAGATCATGAATAATCTAGCCGTCTTTCCGATCGTTACGCCTTTGCTGTTCGGCGTTCTGTTATTTTTCGTGCGTTACCGTCTTCGGCTTCAGATGGGGCTCGCGGCATTCGGGACGCTCGCTACGCTGGCCGTGTCGGCGCTTCTCGTTCGAACCGTGTCCGAGAAAGGCATTCAAGTTCTGCACGTAGGGGGATGGGACGCTCCTTACGGCATTCCGCTCGTCGCGGACATGCTGGCGGCCATACTCGTTACGATTTCTTCGATCGTGACGCTTGCCTGCCTGCTGTACGCCTTTTATTCGCTGGACGACGAGCGCAAGAGGAATTACGCGTTCCCGCTGATGATGATTTTGCTGTGCGGAGTCAACGGCTCGTTTCTAACCGGTGACATCTTCAACCTGTTCGTCTTTTTCGAGGTGATGCTGCTCGCTTCCTACGTGCTGCTCAGCTTGGGCGGGGGAAGGATTCAACTGCGGGAGACGATCAAGTATATCGTCATTAATATTATCGCTTCCAGCCTGTTCGTCATCGCGATCGCTTATTTGTATTCGATCACGGGGACGCTGAACATGGCGCACATCGCGCAGCGAATCGCGGAGTTCGGTCAAGACGGGCTGGCGACGACGATCTCCTTGCTGTTTCTGGCCGTATTCGGGCTGAAATCGGGACTATTCCTCTTTTTCTGGCTTCCGGGATCCTACAGCGCGCCGCCGGCGCCGATCGCCGCGTTGTTCGCCGCCCTGCTGACCAAGGTAGGCATCTACTGCATTATCCGTTTGTTTACTTTGATCTTTCCCCATCAGCCCCAGATCACTCACGAGATTATTCTATGGCTTGCGGCGCTGACGATGATATTGGGAGCGCTAGGGGCCATCGCTTACTGGCGGATCAAGCAAATTCTGGCATACAACGTCATCGTGTCGGTCGGCTTTATTTTGTTCGGGGTGGGCGTTGCGACGGAGGCCTCCTTAAGCGGGGCCGTCTATTATTTGGTTCACGATATGATCGCCAAAGCCTTGATTTTTATTCTCGGGGGAGCGATCATCAGCATAGCCGGCACCGACAAGCTTCGCGAAATCAGCGGCCTGATCCGATTTCGTCCGGTTCTCGGCTGGCTGTTCTTCCTATCCGCGCTGGCGCTTGCGGGCGTTCCGCCGCTTAGCGGCTTCGTCGGCAAGGTCATGATCCTGAAGGGCGGCGTCGAAGCGGAGTTCTTCGTCCTGGCCGCCCTCGGCCTATTCTCCAGTTTGCTCGTTCTGTATTCGGTAATGAAGGTATTTATCCATAGCTTCTGGGGGGAAACGCTGCTGAGCGAAGGGGAAGAGAAATCGACGGGCAAGGGGGCTCTTCTTCCGAGCTTGATACTAGCTATCCTCGTCGTCGGGCTCGGTCTGGGCGCGGAGGAGATTCTCGCTTACGTCCGTCAGGCCGTCGAGCCGCTCGTCAATCCGTCGCTGTATATCGAGGCGGTTTTATCTTAGGGGCGGACCTCTATCGTCCGAAGAAGGAAGTGATAAGATGACGACGCAAATTTTGCTGAATCTGCTGATCGCCATGGTGTGGATGCTCCTTCACGACGAGTGGAGCACGCTTACTTTCGCCATCGGCTTTCTATTGGGATTTCTAATCATCTATTCGTTCAGAAGGTTTTTCCCGACTCCGTTCTACGGAAGGAAGCTGTGGGCCATCCTTAAGCTGATCTACCTGTTCGGAATCGATCTGATCCTGTCCAGCGTCGTCGTAATCGGCCAAGTGATCCGGCCGAGGCTGAACATTCAGCCGGGCATTTTCAAGATGGAAACGAAGCTGAAGACGGAATGGGAGCTGGCCATGCTCGTGAATCTGCTGACACTTACGCCGGGCTCCGTCGTCATGGAAATCGCTCCCGAAGAAGGGATGCTGTACGTCCACACGATGGACTTGAAAACGAACGAGCAATCCGTCCGGAAGACGAAGAACAAGCTCGAGGACGTTATTATCGAGGTGATGCGCTGATGTTCGATCTGCTGCTCAAATTGTCGATGCTTCTGCTTACGGTCTCCATCGTGATCGCCTTGTACCGCGTAATCAAGGGGCCTTCTCTATCCGATCGCATATTGGCGCTCGATTCGATCGGCTATAACGTCATCGGAATCGTGGCCGTCTTGTCCATTCTGCTCAATTCGCACGCTTATTTGGAAACGATTTTGCTGATCGGCATATTGGCGTTTTTGAGCACCGTCGCGCTCTGCAAGTTCCTGGAGAGGGGTGTCGTCATTGAGCGGGAAAGAAATCATTGAGGCGATCGTGCTCGTCATGATCCTTATCGGCACGCTGCTCAACGCGCTTAGTTCGCTAGGCTTCATTCGGCTTCCAGACGTGTACAACCGCTCGCACGCCGCGACCAAGAGCATTACGCTGGGCATTCTTTTTATTTTGCTGGGGACGTTCATTCATTTTTTGTTCGTGGACGATTACTTCAGCGTGCGGCTGCTGTTAGGCATCGTGTTCGTCTTCCTGACCGCGCCCGTAACCGGGCATCTGATCGTCCGTTCCGCCTATCGTTTCGGCGTCAAGCTGTCCGACTCCAGCGTCAAGGACGAGCTGGCCGAAGACCTGGAGCACGCCCGGGAGAAAGCGGCTCAGGCAGAAAATCCGTAACGGGCGGGCGATTCCCGCCATGCACGGCACTTGATCCATCCGAACGCCGGGGAGACCTTGGCGTTTTTTCATGTTACAATATTCAACAAGATAGAAGGAAGACTGCGGTCGATAGAAATCGGAGGGAAGCGCATGACGCTGCGGCTAATTACGGGGCGTTCCGGGAGCGGCAAGACGCGGCTGTGCCTGGATGAAATCAGGGGCAGGCTGAAGGCCGCCCCGCTCGGAGCGCCCTTGATTCTGCTCGTGCCCGAGCAGGCGACCTTCCAGGCCGAGTACGAGATGGCGACGACACCGGGGCTGAGGGGCTTCATGAGAGCGCAAGTGCTCAGCTTCCGCCGGCTCGCGTTCCGCGTCATGCAGGAGACGGGCGGCTCGGCGGTCGTGCCGATACACGATAACGGCAAAGCGATGCTTTTACATAAAGTGCTGGAGGCAAGGAAAGAGAGCTTGCGGCTGTTCCGCGGAGGCAAAGGGGATTCGGGGCTGATTGCCGGCATCAACGACCTGTTGACAGAGATGAAGCGTTACGGCGTCGACGGGTCGAAGCTTGCGGATCACGCCGAGGCCGCTGCGCGAGCGGCGGCCGGAGCGAGGGACGGAGCGATGCTTGCGGACAAGCTGCACGACTTGGCGCTGATCTGCGCCGATATGGAGCGGGAGCTGTCCGGGCACTGGTCGGACGGAGAAGATATGCTGGATTGGCTTGTCCGGGGGGCGCGCCATTCGAGCTTGCTGTCCGGCTCCGAAATTTGGTTGGACGGCTTTCACGGCTTTACTCCGGGGGAATTCGAGGTGATCGGGGCGCTGCTGGCCAAGGCGGACAGAGTGAGCGCGGCACTGTGCGTCGATCGGCCATACGGCTCGGGGGAGCGGCCGGACGAACTGGAATTGTTCCATCCGACGGCGGAGACGTCCGCGCAGCTATGCGAGCTGGCGCTGGCGGCGGGCGTCGCCCTGGAGCCGCCGACGGTGCTGGAACCGGAAACGGCGCCGCGGTTTCGCGAGAACGGGATGCTCGCTTTTCTGGAGAGAAACTGGGAAAACCGCAAGCGGTGGGACGGAGATCCCGCCGTGCTGGACCCGGAGCATCCGGAATGCGGCTTGTCGCTTTGCGAAGCGGCGAACCGCAGGACGGAGGCGGAAGCCGTCGCCCGCGACATGCTGCGCAGAGTCCGCGAGGAAGGCCGTCGTTGGCGGGAGATGGCCGTCTTCGTGCGCAAGCTCGACGACTACTCGGATTTGCTGGAAGCGGTGTTGAACGAACACGGCATTCCGCACTTTCTGGACGGCAAGGCGAGCGTCTCGCATCATCCGTTCGTCGAATTCGTCCGCTCGGCGCTCGAATGCGTCACCGGGGGCTGGAAAGCGGAAGCGGTGTTCCGCTGCGCGAAAACGGATCTGCTCGGCACGCCGGAGCGGAAGGTGACGCGAGACGAGGTCGACCGGCTGGAAAATTACGCGCTGGCCGCGGGAATCGACGGCTGGCGCTGGCACTCGGAACGATCTTGGTTTCCGCTCTATGGCGGTGATTTCGAAGACGAATCGGAGCCGGGCGCGGCCTCCGTTCGGGAGATGGAGGCGCTGCTGGAGGTTCGCGATGCGCTGCTTAAGCCGCTGCTCGCGCTGGAGGGGCGGCTGAAGGCGTCCGGAACGGTTCGGGAGCTGTGCGAGGCCGTCTATCTGTTTCTCGAAGAGACGGGAGCGGCGGACCGGCTGGAGAACTGGGCGAAGGAGGACGAGCTCGCGGGGCGTCCGGACCGGATGGCGGTTCATCGCCCTCTCTGGGACGGAGTCGTCTATTTG
>JAEZZE010000362.1 GCA_023418755.1 Bacillota bacterium
GATCGGACGTCTTCCTCTGTTTATTCTGGACGTTCGCAACCGCGACGCATACGCGGACTGGAAAATCGAAGGACCAAGCATCGCGAGCGCCAACGTTCCTTACTTCGAACTGCTGGAAGGCGTCGAACCCGCTCTGCCTCATCTGCCGGAAGAAGGAACGATACTGGTCGCCTGCGCCAAGGAAGGCTCTTCCCGTTACGTCGCCGATCGGCTCGCGGAGACCGGACGAAACGACGTGCGTTACCTGGAAGGCGGCATGAAAGCATGGAGCGAGCATCTGGAGCCGGTTAAGATCGGAGACCTGAACGGGGGCGGCGAGCTGTACCAGTTCGTGCGGCCGGGCAAAGGCTGCTTATCGTATATGATCGTCTCGGATGGCGAAGCGGCCGTCGTGGATGCGCCCCGAATGGGCGATTCGATCGCAGGATTCGCGGCGGGAAAAGGAGCGGCCATTCGGCATACGATCGATACGCATCTGCATGCGGATCATATTTCCGGCGGGCGGAAGATTGCCGATGATGCCGGCGCAACTTACTGGCTGCCTGCCAAGGACGCGGATGAAGTCGTGTTTTCATTCGAGCCTTTGGAGGAAGGACGATCGATCAGAGTCGGTCGCGCGGAGATCGTTATCCGGCCCGTATACTCCCCGGGGCATACGATCGGAAGCACTTCGCTCCTCGTGGACGACCGGTATTTGCTGAGCGGAGACATCTTGTTCGTGGCCTCGATCGGCCGCCCGGATTTGGCAGGCAAAGCCGAAGCCTGGTCGGGCGAGCTGCGCAGAACGCTGTATGAAACCTTCAAACGGCTGCCCGGGCGCTTGATCGTGCTGCCGGCACACTACGGGCAACCCGAAGAGCTCGGAGAAGACGGGAGCGTGTCCGCGAAGCTGGAGGATTTGTACGCGAACAATCCGGGGTTGAACATCGCGGACGAAGCGGTCTTCGACGATGCCGTCACGGCGGAATTGCCCCCTCAGCCGAATGCCTACAAGCAAATTCGCCAGACCAACATGGGGCGATTGACCCCGGACGAGGATGAGCAGCGGGAAATGGAAATCGGACCGAACCGCTGCGCCATTCACGACAAATAAGGCACGACAAATAAGGGAGGAATAGGAAGATGGCTAACGCCGATAGGACAGTGGATACGAAAGGACTTGCTTGCCCGATGCCGCTCGTCAAGGCCAAGAGAGCTCTCGACGGAATGCAGGAGGGACAAGTTCTGGAGCTATTGGCCACGGATCGGGGAGCTTTGGCCGATTTTCAAGCATGGGTCAAGCAATCTCCGAACGAATGGATCTCGCACGAAGAAACAAACGGCGTCTTTCGTTTTCTGATCCGGAAGGGCTAAGGCGACCTGGCTGCGCATAAGGGAGGTGCTCGATGTCATGGGGTTCGACATGGATCCGGGTTTGGCCGCGCTGCTGTTCGCGATCGGTTTCCTCGGCTCGTTGATTTCGGGCATGGTCGGAATCGGCGGCTCTATCGTCAAGTACCCCATGCTGCTCTACATTCCGCCGGCGCTCGGCTTTGCGGCGTTTACCGCTCAACAGGTATCGGCGATCAGCGCGATTCAGGTACTTTTCGCGACGCTCTCCGGAGCGCTCGTATTCCGCAAGGGAGGTTACATCCACAAACCGCTCGTCGCCGTAATGGGAACGGCGATCGTGGCGGGCGGTTTCGCCGGAGGTTACGGCTCGCGGTGGCTGCCCGACTCCGCCATTAACGCAACCTATGCCCTATTGGCGCTCATAGCGGCCGTGATGATGTTTTTCCCGAAACGGGCGGATGAGGACGGGTATGCCTCCTCCGGGCAGAAATTCAACCACCCGCTCGCGTTCGCGCTCTCCTTGGCGATCGGCATCGTGTCCGGCATCGTCGGAGCCGCGGGAGCGTTCATCACCGTGCCGGTCATGCTCGTCATCCTGCGTATTCCGACAAGAGTCGCTATCGCCTCCTCGCTACTCATTACGTTCGTCTCGTCGATCGGCTCGACGGCGGGCAAGCTGTTGGGAGGCCACATGCCGCTCTGGCCTTCCGTCGTTATGATCGTCGCGAGTTTGATCGCTGCCCCGATAGGGGCGAGGATCAGCAAAAAGATCGGCGTGAAGATGCTGCAATGGATGTTAATCGCGCTTATTTCGGCTACGGTCGTGAAGATATGGACGGACTTATTATTTTAACGACAGGGGGAAATCGATACATGGAAGCGACGACGGACAAGGAGCGAACGACGATCGTCCTGTTCAGCGGAGACCTGGACAAAGCGATCGCGGCCTTCATAATAGCCAATGGGGCTGCGGCATACGATCATGACGTGACGATTTTTTTCACCTTTTGGGGGCTTAACGCGATGCGCAAGGACGAGCTCGTCAAGACGGACAAGGGGTTGCTGGAGAAAATGTTCGGATGGATGATGCCGCGCGGAGCGAAAAGGCTGGGGCTGTCCAAGATGAACATGCTGGGCATGGGGCCGGTTATGATCAAGCACGTCATGAAGAAGCACAACGCGCTGTCGCTTCCGCAATTGATCGAATTGGCGCGGGAGCAAGGAGTCAAGCTCGTCGCCTGCACGATGACGATGGATCTGCTCGGTTTGAAGCAGGAGGAATTGATCGAAGGCATGGAGCTGGCGGGCGTGGGCGCCTATCTGGGCGACGCGACGAGAGCCAAAGTAAACCTGTTCATTTGACCCGGCTTGGCTCGGCTTTATTTTTTGCGCTATAATATACCCGTATAGGTATAATAGACAAAGAAGCGAGGAGGCGCGATCGAATGGCTTACGAATATAACGACGACGTGAAAAAGCGGTTGAGAAGGCTGGAGGGACAAGTCCGCGGAGTGCTGCGGCTGATGGAGGAACGGAAGGATTGCAAGGACGTCATCACCCAGTTGTCCGCCGTCCGCAGCGCCGCCGACAAAGCGATCGCGACGATCGTCGCCGAGAACCTGGAGAAATGCATCCTTGAGGAGCAGGCTTCGGGCGGGGACACGAAGAAGATGGTCCGGCAGGCGGTGGAGCTTCTCGTCAAGAGCAGGTAACATCGGATTCGAAGGGGCAATAAGGGAATCGCCGGCGGCGTAGGCCAAGGCTTGTACAAGCCGAAGGACTACGTCACCCGCGAGCAGCTCGTGACCCTGATTGCCCGCTACGCGGAGCATGCGGGCTACTCGCTGCCGAAGAAAACCGCGGCGATCACGTTCTTGAACCAGCAGCAAGTGTCAAGCTTCGCCGCGGGCGCGCTTCGCTCGGCGCAGCTGGCCGGGCTGATCAACGGCAAACCGTCTCCGAACGGAGCAGGAACCCTATTCGCTCCGAAGGCTCACGCTACGCGCGCGGAAACCGCTAAAATATTGGCGCAGCTTATGCAGGCGATGTTGAAATAATAGGACGCCGGAAGGGCAGCTCGGTACGATAACTTATCGCGTACCGAGTTGTTCTTTTTAAATATCCGTAATAAGGTTCCTCGAACAGCGCATCGAACAAAATTGAATCTCTAAGGTTTGAGCGCGAAGGAATATTCGCGCTTCATGTTGAATATGTGCAGGAAAGTACTGTAAATTATTTTGTTCGCTATTCGCGGGGGACCTTTATTAAGGAAAGGAAGATGATGGTGCATCATTTATTCCGAAAAGCGTTCGTTGCTGCGCTGGCGTCGTGTTTGATGTTCGTTTCGCTTCACGCGGCTTTCGCGGAAGCGAAACAATCCGCTC
>JAEZZE010000393.1 GCA_023418755.1 Bacillota bacterium
GAATAAGGCGGAAAATCCGCTTTAATATCTCCGATTCGGCCCGGATCCCGAAAATAAGGCGGGAAATCCGCCTTGGGATTGGCATTAGGATGAAGGTGAAGCAGCCAGATGTGCGGCGGGTAAGATAAGCAGGAGGTAAAGTGCGCATACGGTAAAGATGCGAACAAGCAAGATGCACGAAGGCAAAATGGGTTATATTCAGCATGCGGTCCTCAATTAGGTAAAAACGTTATCATAGAAATAAATGGAGAAAACGAAATAAAAAAGAGCCTTCCCATCCATGATCATCCGTGATATAGTAGCTGTAAGCGCTTCAACCAAAGAGATGACCGTTCGCCGTTTCATTTTTTTTAAGAAATTAAGGAAACGTTTTTACATAATTATAAATAGTGGGCAGACTTCGCAAAAATCATTCTTTTCATTTGAAAATAAAAACGTTTTTACAAGCGATTATGGAACAAGGGGACGATCGAAGATGTGGCAAAAGTGGAGAAAGAGAAGCTTGAATGTCGTAATCGTGATCGTAGTACTTGCTGCTGCTGTTTATTTTTATCCATCAAAACGTTTTGACAAAGAGGCGATGGCAGGTGTTCCGTATTACCCCGATTTGGATCAGTCCTCGATTCTGGAAAGCGACGATATCTCGTCCAGGCTCGAGCCTTCCTACAACAAATACTTCGAGCAGTTGACCAAGGAGGGCGCCGCCGACACGCAAGGCGTCGAGCTCCGCATTCCCGCCGGGAAGTATTCCGCGATCAGCTCCGAGGGCGCAACGGTCGCCGAGTCGCTTGGCGGGCGGGAGGGCCAATCCGTCATTCTCGAAGGCGAGAATAGTTGGATCGAGTTCGAAGTCGATATTCCTGCAGACGGATTCTACCAGATGGGCATGGCCTACTATCCGGTGGAGGGGAAGCGGTCGGTGCTGCTGCGCAATGTGCAGATCGACGGGGAGTTTCCTTTTTTCCAAGCTAAACGAATGATTTTTCAGCGGATGTGGGAAGAAAGCGGCGATACGTGGAAGGACAACCAGGGCAACGAATACAATCCGAACAACGTCGAGGTGCCGGGCTGGCAATATCGGGACTTCCGCGACGCAGACGCCAAGGTCAGCGAAGCTTTCCGATTTTATTTGACGAAGGGGGAGCACGTCGTTCGCGTTAACGCCCTTCGGGAGGCCGGGGCGATCGGCGAGCTGGTCGTTCATTCTCCGATCGTGCTTCCGAGCTACGAAGAAGTAAAGCGGGAGTACGAGGCGCAAGGCTATCGCGCGACATCGGGACATTTCGTCAAGGTCCAGGCGGAGCAGGCGACGCTGAAGTCGGATCCGACGCTAAGGCGAATCGAGAACCGGGAGCCGAATACCGAGCCTTATAACGCTAACGGCATCGTGTTGAACGCATTCGGGGATCGCTCTTGGAAAACGGGAGGGCAATGGGCCGAATGGGTGGTCGACGTGCCCGAAAGCGGACTGTACGAGATCGGCGGGCGTTATGGCAGTTGGTGGCAGAACGGCGTGCCGGTGGAGAGGACCATCCGGATCGACGGTGAGACCCCGTTTCGGGAATTGAACGCTTATCCGTTTCCCTATAAGGAAAAGTGGCAGGTCGGCAGCTTGAGAGACAAGGAGGATGAGCCTTATCTTTTCTACCTTAAGCAAGGCAAGCGCACGATCCGCATGGAAGTGCAGATCGGCTCGCTCGGGTCCGTCTTCGATAAAGTTCAGGACGTCTCCCGCAAGATGTCTCTGCTAAGCCGGGAAATTATTCTGTACACCGGCACGAATCCCGATCCGAACCTGGATTGGGAGTTGGAGGGCCGGATCGGGAATCTCGTTCCCCGGCTGCAGATGATGGCCCATACCGTCGACGATGCGATGCGCGAAATGATCGAACTGGGGGTCAGCGAGACGAGCTCCAACGTCAGTCAGCTCGGCATGGCGCGGGATCAATTGCTCAGCATGGCCGCTAAACCGGACACGATTCCCGCCCGGCTAAACGCGATGGGCGAGACGCAATCGTCGCTGGGGACGTGGATCAACTCGCTTAGCGAGCAAAGCCTGACGCTCGATTGGCTGGCCGTCAAATCGCCGGATCGGCCGTGGCCGCAAGCAGAAGCCGGATTTTTCAAGAAATCGTGGCATTCGCTGTCGGATTTCGCGCTGTCGTTCCGGAACGATTACTCCGGCATCGGCAACATTTACAGCGAGGGCAAGACGCTCGACGTATGGGTTGCGCGGGGGCGCGATTGGGCGCAGATCATCAAGCAAATGGCGGACGAAGATTTCACCGCCAGGACGGGCATCAAGGTCAACGTCAACGTCATTCCGGCCGGCGCCATGAATTTGCTGATGCTAGCCGAAACGTCCGGCAAAGCGCCCGACGTCGCGCTAGGCGTCGATGGCCAGGTACCGATCGATTTCGCGATTCGGGGCGCGGTCGTCAACCTGAACCGGTTCGGCGACTACGGGGAGATCGCCGGGCGCTTCAGGCCCGGGGCGCTGATCCCGTACCGCTTCAACGGCGGCGACTACGCGCTTCCGGAAAACCAGAACTTCAACATGCTGTTTTACCGGAAGGACATCCTGGGCGAGCTTGACATCGTGGACGTTCCGCAGACTTGGGAAGAAGTGATGGATATCATTCCGGTTCTGCAGCAGCATGGCATGGATTTCTATTATCCGAAGCTGGGCGATGCCATCGGCGAATTTACGCCGTTCCTGTTCCAGCACGGGGGCGATTTCTATAAGGAGGACGGAGCCAAGTCGGATCTGGACGCGCCGGAAGGCATCGAAGCGTTCAAGATGTGGACGGGGCTGTTCACCAACTACAAGATCAGCAAATCGGCCAATTTCTACAACCGCTTCCGCAGCGGGGAGATGCCGATCGGAGTGGCCGATTACTCGACTTATCTCATGCTGTCGACGGCCGCGCCGGAATTGACGGGCTGGTGGGGGATGGTGCCGATGCCCGGCATCAGGCAAAGCGACGGAACGATCAACCGTTCCACGGGCGGCATGTCCCAGACGGCGATGATCTTCAACAGCTCCGAGATGCAGGAGGAATCCTGGGAATTCCTCAAATGGTGGACCAGCGCCGACGTGCAGGAGCAATTCGGCACGGAGCTGGAATCCATTCTCGGCGTCGAAGCGCGCTGGAACACCGCCAATGTGGAAGCGCTTAAACGGCTGCCGTGGCCGACGGAGGATTTGGACGGGATTTTGGAGCAATGGGAATGGTTCAGGGAACGGGAAGTCGTCTTGGGCGGTTATTATACGAACCGCTACGTCGAGAACATCTGGAACGAAATCGTGCTGAACGGGAAAAACCGGCGCGAGGCTGTCGAAGACGGCGTTAAAGAGATCAACCGCGAGCTTCGCAAGAAAAGAGAAGAGTTCGGTCTCGACCGATAATCCGGGATGCCGGACAGGGGGAACGAATCGATGGCACAACCAATTCCAAGCAAAGCGAATGCGGCACCGCGAGTCCGTTCCGGCAGAATCGCCGGGCTGCTGCGCGAAATCGTCAGGCACCGCGTCTCGTACTACTTCATGCTTCCGTTCATGCTGCTTTTTATGACCTTTACGGTAGCTCCGGTCTTGACGTCGGTCGGGCTCAGCTTTACCTACTACAACATTCTGGAATCGCCGAGATGGGTCGGACTCGGCAATTACCGGCTGCTGTTCGTGGATGACGACGTGTTCCTGACCGCCGTCGCCAACACATTGAAATTCGCGGTCGTCACGGGACCGGTCAGCTACGCGATGGCTTTTCTGCTCGCTTGGCTGATCAGTCAGATTCCGGTCCGCTACCGCTTCCTGTACACGTTCTTCTATTATACGCCGGCGATCACGAGCGCCGTCGCGATGACCGTCGTCTGGACGTACTTGTTCTCAGGCGACCGTTACGGCCTGATCAACAACTGGCTTATGCAGCTCGGCATTCTGAACGAACCGTTCCTGTGGCTGCAGGATATCCGGACGATCATGCCGGTTCTGATCGTCGTCAGCCTGTGGATGAGCATGGGGATCGGCTTCCTGAGCTTTCTCGCCGGTCTGCAGAACGTTCCGAAAGACATGTACGAGGCGGGCGCGATCGACGGAGTGAAATATCGCTGGCAGCAGCTTTGGTACATTACGATTCCGTCGGTGAAGCCTCAACTGCTGTTCGGGGCCGTTATGCAGATCGTCTTCTCGCTGCAGGTGTTCGACGTCAGCGTGCAACTGGCCGGACTGCCGAGCCCGTTGTATGCGGGGCATACGATCATGACCCACTTGTTCGACTACGCGTTTATCCGGTTCGAGATGGGGTACGCCGCGTCCATCGCCGTCGTGTTGTTCCTGCTAATGGTCGGCTTGAACCGCATCATATTCAAGATTCTCGGGAGCAAGGAGTGAAGGCATCATGTCCTCTATAGCAAAGGCCAGACGGTTGGACTGGGGCGGCGTTATGCTCTACGTCCTGCTCTCGGCGATGGGAATCGTGATGTTGACGCCGCTTGTGTACATGATCTCGACGGCGTTCAAGCCGATCTCGGAGTTGTTCCTGTTTCCGCCGCGCTTCTTCGTCATGAACCCGACGATGAAAAACTTCAACACGCTGTTCGCGGCTTCGGGATCCACGATGGTTCCGTTCTCCCGCTACATTTTCAACAGCGTCGTCGTTTCGATGACGATCGTCGCCGGAGGCGTGCTCTTGTCGGCATTGGCCGCGTATCCGCTGAGCAAGCATCGCATGCCGTTCGGCAAAGCGATCTTTAACCTGATTATCCTGGCGCTCATGTTCTCGCCGCAGGTGACGCAAATTCCTCAATACATCATCATTAGCCAATTAGGGCTGACGAATACGTACTTCGCGCTCATCTTGCCTTTTCTCGCCTATCCGGTCGGCTTGTTTCTGATCAAGCAGTTTTTGGACCAAATCCCGGACGCGCTGCTCGAAGCCGGGAAGATGGACGGCGCCAAGGAGTGGACGATCTTCTGGAAAATCGTCATGCCGATGCTCAAACCCGCTTGGGCAACCCTGTCGCTCTTCATCTTTATCGCGGCATGGAACGATCCTTGGTCTTCGGCGGTGTATACGACGACGGAGGATATGAAGACGCTGCCTTACGCGCTGACGACGATCAGCGGCGGCGCGAACGCGATCGCGACGGTAGGCACGGTCGGCGCCGCGAGCTTGCTGATGGTCGTCCCTACCATCATCGTGTTCGTCGTAACGCAGAAGATGGTGCTCGAGACGATGGCCCATTCGGGAATCAAGGAGTGATGACGGCGTGAACCTATCGATCAAGACGACAATCGTCGCAGTCGCGGCCGCTCTGTCGCTGTCCCTGCTTCCTGCGGCCGCGTCCGCCGGGAGTCCGTATCCGGGTTACATCTACAGTCCCGACATGCGGACGCCCGCTTCGCTGAACGGGTACGTGTATGCGGATTCGATCGACGGCTTCGGGCTGTCCGTCGGCCCGTTCGATTCGCCCGAAGATCTCTTCGTCGCCGAAGACGATACGTTGTATATCGTCGACAGCGGAAATGCAAGGGTCGTTCATCTGGATCGGGAGCAAAACGTGCTGCTCGTCGTTGGAGACGAGGAGGGCGCGGGGCAATTGAATACGCCCAAAGGCGTATTCGCGACAAAAGACGGCGAAATCTACGTGGCCGACACGGGCAACCGGAGAATCGCCCGTTTCGACGCCGAGGGCCGGTTCGTCCAAGAGTATTTGAAACCGGATTCTCCCTTGTTGGGCGAGCAATTTTATTTCGCGCCATCGAAAGTCGCCGTAGACAAACGCGGCTATCTGTTCGTCGTCAGCGAGGGGGCTAGCCAAGGTCTGCTGCAGATCGGTCCGGAGGGCCGATTCGCCGGGTTTTTCGGAGCCAATCACGTCGAGTGGAGCTTGAGCAAATTTCTGGTCAAGCTGATCGCCAGCCGGGAGCAGCGGGATCAGATGGCCAGCGAGAGGCCCCCGGAGTTTTCCAACGTGTTCGAGGACGCGGAGGGTTTCTATTATACGACGACGCTCGGGATCGCCGCGAACCAAATCAAGCGTCTCAGCACAGTCGGAGTCGACATTCTGAACGGCGACGGCGGCGGAGGCAAGGAGCAGAACGTCTACGGGGACTATCAGCTACCTACGACCAACTATACGCCGGCGTTTAAATCGTTCGTCGACGTGACGGCCAGCACGGACGGCATCATTACCGCGCTAGACAGCGTGACCGGCAAGGCGTACCAATACAACGCGATCAAGAACATGCTGTTCGTGTTCGGCGGCATCGGCGAGCAGGACGGATTGTTCAAAGTGCCGAGCAGCATCGCCGAAACGTCGGACGGTACTCTCTATATCGCCGACAAAGGACGTAACCGGATCGATCGGTTCGTGACGACGCCGTTCGGCCAACTGGTGCATCGGGCTTCCATCCTTCACGCCGACGGCAAATACGGCGAGGCACAGCCGATTTGGAAGGAAGTGTTGCGAATGAACGCCAACTACAGACTGGCTTATGGCGGCATCGGGCAGGCGCTGCTAAAATCCGAGCGTTACGACGAAGCGATGGACTACTTCAAGCTCGCCAAGGACAAATACGGTTATTCCGCCGCGCTCGCGGAGTACCGCAAAGAGGTGATGCGCCGGCACTTCGGGGAGCTGGCGGGAGGGCTGATCGGGGCGCTGGCCGCGATCAGGCTCGGCTTCTACCTGTACGGCAAGCTTAAGCGGCAACGCGGCACAGCCGGGATGCGTACGGACGAAAGCGCCGGAGGGGGGCGGCAAGCATGAACACGTTCCAATGGGCACTAAGATCGCTGCGCCATCCGATCGAATTTTTATTCGATTTTCCCGGAGAGCTGCGCGGTCGGGAGCGTCTGAAGCTGATGCACGCCGGCGTCGTTCTGCTCTGCGCGATCGCGGCGAGGGTCGTCTCGCTGCTCATCACCGGTTTCGCCTTGCAGACGCAGGAGCCCCATCAGGTGTCCATCCTGGTGGAAGCGACATGGATTATCGTTCCGTGGGTGACTTGGTCGGCAGCCAGCTGGGGGGTCAGCACGATCGTCGACGGAGAAGGCAAATTCGTCGATATTCTGACCACGAGCGCGTTCGTAATGGTTCCGTATATTCCGTTGTCGCTCGCAATCGCGGCGTTGTCCAACCTGATGACGCTGAGCAACGGGCCGTTAGGCATCCCGAATACGCTGTACGCCACGATGCTCGGCTTCATGTTCTCGTGGATGCTGCTGCAATTGTTCCTGCACGTCAAGGTACTGCACGATTTCGAATTTCGCCGGACGTTCCTGGTCATTCTGCTGTCCGTCGTCGGCATGTTCATCGTCTGGTTCGTCGGGCTTCTGCTCTTCGGGCTGATCAACCAGGCGATCCAGTTCGTCGTCACGGTCTACAAAGAGATCGCGTTCAGGATCTAGAAGGGGGGCAACAAGATGAAATACGTTCGCAAGTTCGCCGGATCCGTCATCGTGGCCGCTCTCCTCATCGCCTTCCTGAACGTGATCAGCAAGCCTCCGATCGAACGCGTGCAAGGCGGACTCATGGAAGAAGAGGCGGAAGTCGTGAAAGAGCTGGAGTCGTTCGAAGCGGAATCGCAATCGCTCGAGAACGGCCGGTACAGACTTGAAGTGGACGGCCGCTTCGGAAGCGTAACGGTGACGGACAAGACAACGGGCATGCAGTGGGGAAGTCTGCCCGACGACGATCATATCCGGATGCTGCCGGGCAACAACAAGCGTTTCGTTCGTTCCCCGGTGCTCGTGAAATATTCGGAGGGCAAACAATTCGTGCAGACGTACCCCTTCAAGGAGCAAGGGACTCTGGCCGTAAGCCGGATAGAGGACGGTCTGCGCCTGGATTACGCCCTGACGAATATCGAAATTTCCTTTGGCATGGAGCTAAGGCTGAGGGAGGACGGACTAGAAGCGACGATCCCGTTCGATTCCGTCAAGGAAGGCGCGCAGTTCCGGCTCGTCTCGATCGAGCCGTTCCCGTTCTTCGAGGCGGGGGCGGAGACGGAAAACGGCGCGATCGTGCTACCGGACGGCTCCGGCGCGTTGATTACGTTCCGCGAGGAGCATCCCAGGTATTTCGAATCTTACAGTCAGTTCATCTACGGAGGCGATTATGCTTACGCGTCCAACGTGCTGGAGCGGGTGTCCCCCAATCCCCAGGAGAACGTCGGCCATTGGCGGCGAGAGCAGGCGGCGCTGCCGATCTTCGGCCTGTACCGCGATCAGCGCTCGTTCCTGGGCATCGTCACCGCAGGCGATTCCGACGCCAAGATCAACGCGACGCCCGCAGGCGTTCGCAACATCAAGCTGTACCGGACGTCGGTCGAATTCGTCTACCGCAACGACGATCTGGTGACGCTGGCCGGTACGGGTGCCGTGCCGCTGATGCAGAACCGGATGTCTCCCGGCGACCGGCAAGTCCGCTACGTGCTGCTCGACGGGGCCGAGCCGGGATACGCCGGCATGGCGGCCGCCTACCGGAATTACCTGATCCGGGACCGGGGCATCAAGCCCGCCGAAGCGCCGTCGACGATCCCGTATCAGCTGCGCCTGTTGGGCGGAGCGCTGCAGGGGGAAGTCATCGGAAGCTCCTTCGTTTCCGTCACGACCTTCGAAGAAGCGATACAAATCATCGACGAGCTGCTGGGGCAAGGGATCGAATCGCTTGAAGTCACGTATGACGGCTGGTCGTCGGACGGCCTGTACGGCGATCAGCCGAAGCATTTCCCGGCTGCTTCCAAGCTTGGCGGCAACAAGGGGCTCGACAAGCTGGCGGCTTACGCCGAGGAGAAAGGCGTCAAGCTGTATCTGAAGACGAATTACGTTCGTTCCGCGAAAAGCGGGGATGCCCTTAAACGCTCGACCGAAGCGGTCAGAGGCTTGAACAAGGAGACCGTCGAATCGTTCAACCCGCGGCGGAGTACACGCCAGCCGCGCGGCGGCGCGTTCTATTTCGTCCGGCCGGACGTCGCTTACGACCGTTACTTGTCCCGCGAAACGGATGCCTTCGCCAAGCGAGGCGTCCAAGGCGTTCATCTCGGGGCGATGGGCAGCATGCTCTATTCGGATCCGGGGTCGGAGAACGCCTTGACGCGGAAGGACGGCATCGACGCCTGGATCCGGTCGATGGAGCGGGTCCGCGAACGGGTCGGGTCGGCCGCCGTCGATTACGGCTTCGGCTACGCGCTCGGACATGTCGACCGAATCGACGACGTTCCGCTCGGGTCCAGCGGTTACGCCTATGCGGACGAAACGATTCCGTTCTACCAGATCGCGGTTCACGGCCTCGTGCCCTATGCGAGCGCGCCTCTCAATTTCGGCGATAACCCGCGGGAACAGGCTCTCCGGGCGATCGAATACGGCGCCATGCCATCCTACTATCTGACGTTCGATCAGCCCTCCAAGCTGGAGCGGACGCTCGTGGACGACGTAGTCAGCTCGGCTTACGAGGATTGGGCGGCGCCGTCGGTCGAGCAGTACAGGCAAGCCGCGGCGGCGCTCGGTCGGGTTCAGGGCCAATTCATCACGGGGCACGGCCGGATAGGCCCGGATTTGTATCGGACCGAGTACGGCAACGGCGTAAGGATCATCGTCAATTACGGAAACCAGGCGGCGAAGGCCGACGGCGTCGACGTTCCGGCAGGCGGATTCGCGGTCGCAACGGGCCATGGCAGGGAGGTCGCGGAATGAAGAAATCAGTCAAGCTGTCGATGCGAACCAGACACATTCTGGAGGGGTATGCTTTCATTTCGCTCTGGTTTGTCGGTTTTCTGCTCTTCCTGGCCGTCCCGCTCGGAAGGTCGCTCTATTATGCTTTCAATAAGATGGAAATTTCCAGCATAGGACTGAAAGCGACGTTCAACGGCTTCCATTTCTTTCGCGACGCTTTCACGGTCGACGTGGATTTCGTTCCGGCTCTGCTGAATACGTTGACGACAATGGCTTTCCATATTCCGCTCATTCTCGTCTTCGCCATGTTCAGCGCGTTGCTGTTGAACCGGCAGTTCGCCGGCCGGCTCATGTTCCGTTCCATCTTCTTTCTGCCGGTCATCATCGCGTCGGGCACCGTGCTGCAGAAGCTTCTGGACCAAGGCGCGGCGACGCTGCCGATCTTCCTTCAATACGATCTGGCGGCCAAGCTGAGCGTCTACGTTCCGTCGGAGGTGCTCCTGCCGCTGCTGAAAATGATGGATTCCTTGACGCTTGTCATCTGGGATTCGGGCGTGCAGATCCTCATTTTCCTGGCGGGTCTCCAATCGGTGTCGAAGACGTTGTACGAAGCGGCGGACATGGACGGGGCGACGGCATGGGAGAAATTCTGGAAAATCACGTTTCCGATGATCATGCCGATGGTGCTGGTCAATACGCTGTTCAGCATCGTGAACTCGTTTACCGAAGTCCGCAATCTCGTTATGGCATACATTCAGACGATCGCGTTCGAGAAAAACGACTACGGCTACGCATCCGCTCTCGGATGGATTTACTTCGTCATCATATTCGCCGTCATACTGCTCGTCCTGTATCTGTTCAGGGACGCGGGCTCCAGAGTTCAACGGGAAGGGAGGTAGAATCGATGCAAAGCGACATGAGAGCGTTGGCGCGGACGGTGCCCGCGCGCAAAGTCCGATCGTTCGGCACCCATCTGTTTCACTACGCCGTTCTGGCCAGCCTGAGCTTCGTGTTCATCTATCCGATGCTCTATATCGTCAGCCAATCGCTGATGCAGGCCAACGATATCGCGGACGCGACGGTGAAATGGATTCCGAAGGAGCTGAGCTTCGAGCATTACCGGTTCGCCTTCGATCGGCTGAATTTCTGGAAGAGCTTCATGAACAGCGTCTTCACGTCGCTGGGACCGGCCGTGCTGCAGATCGTCAGTTGCGCGATCGTCGGCTACGGCTTCGCCCGGTATCGTTTTCCCGGCCATACGCCGCTGCTGGGGCTCGTCCTGTTCACGTTCCTCGTTCCGCCGCAGACGATCGTCGTGCCGCTGTATATGTTTTTCAGCGATTTGGGCTGGATCAATACGGTTCTTCCGTTCCTCGTGCCGAGCGCCTTCGGCCACGGGTTGCGCGGCGCCTTGTTCGTCCTGATCTTTATCCAGTTTTTCAGCGGGCTTCCTTCCCAACTGGAGGAATCCGCGCGGATCGACGGCGCGAGGGCGTTCCGGACGTTCCGCTCGATCATGCTTCCGCTTGCCGGTCCGGCCATGCTCGTCGTGTTTCTGTTTTCCGTCGTCTGGCACTGGAACGATATTTTTCAACCCAACCTCTATCTTATGCTGACCGATCATTACAATTTGCCGCAGCGCCTGATGATTCTGGATACGCAGGGAGAGCAGCGGCTGAGCGACGCGCAGAAGATGATGGGGGGCGGGCTGATCGGCTCGGTGCCGACCAACTATAACCGCAGCATGGCGGGAGCTTTGCTGACGATTTTGCCGCTTGTCATTCTATACGGCTACGCCCAGCGGTACTTCGTGGAAAGCTTGGAACGCACCGGGCTTGCCGGGGATTGAAGCCTTGTCCTATCGAGAGGGGGAATGCCTATCGGGAAGCGGATGAACGGCATCTTGGCATGACCAGCCTGCAAGCTTAATCAGTGAGCATAACAATTCATGCGAGAGGGTGTAGGGTCGATGAAAAAAGGGTTCACGGTTCCATTGATCGGCATTTTGGCCGCCGCCGTGGTATTGAGCGGTTGCAGCGGCGGCTCCGGAGGGAACGAAAGCTCGCCGTCGGCTTCGGCATCGCCGCCGGCCAGCGCCAGTCCCGCTCCTTCGGAGTCCGCGCCTCCCGAATCCGAAGCGCCGTCCGAGACGGCTTCCGAATTCCCGCCGCTACCCGAAGAGCAGTTGAAAGACATTTCCGGAGAAGTCGTCATTTGGTCGTTCTGGGAACTGGCTTCGTTGACGACGTTCTTCAACACTTCTTACCCGAACGTCAAGGTGAACAACGTCGTTATGAGCACCGACGAGATGCACAACAAGCTGAAGACGGTACTCGCTTCGGGGAAGGGCGTGCCCGACGTCGTCATGATCGACGGCTCCCGAATGGGAGAGTTCAACACGATCGAAGGCTTGGACGATCTCCTGCAGCAGCCTTACGACATCGGCAGGTACGAACCGTTTTTCGCGAACTCCCATTGGCAGCGGTTCCAATCGCTCGACGGCTCTAAGCAGATCGCCGTTCCGTGGACGACGCCTCCGGGGCTGGCATTCTATCGGGCGGATATTATGGACGCGGCCGGGTTTCCGTCCGATCCGGAAGAGTTCGGCGAGTACATCCAGGACAAGGACAACTTCATCTACCTGGCGAAGACGCTGGCCGCCGACAAGAAATATACGTACGACTGGGACACGACGCTCGTCAATCTGATGACGAGCGGCATCGGCTACTTCGACCGCGACTTGAATTGGCTGCGCAACGACGATAAATTCGTCGCCGCGCTCGATCTGGCGAAAGACATGAAGAAGGAGAAACTGGCTTCCTATATCAATTTTTATGACGACCAAGGCGCGCAAGCGCTTGCGTCCGGCACGACGACAATGTTCTACTCCGGCGACTTCGGCGTCTGGGATATCGACGGCAAGGCGCCGGACACGAAGGGCAAGTGGCGCGTGACGAATCTGCCGTTCGGAGCGTACGGCGGCATGGGCGGGGCGTCGCTCGCGATCCCTTCCCAGGGGAAAAACAAGCTTGCGGGTTGGGAATATATCCGGCTGAACATTCTCGGCATGGACTATTCCAACAAGGAAGCGATCCAATGGAGCAACCCGACGGGTTTCCTGCCGGCATTCGATCTGGCCGAGACCGAAGAGAAGCCGCTTGAAATTCTCGGCGGCCAGAAGCCTCTAATGCTGTACAAGGACCTCGTCAAGAACATTCCGCTCAACATTCCGACGCCGCTTGACGCCAAGGCGCAGGAAATCTGGAACAAGATGCTGCAGGAAGCGATCGACAAGAACATCGATTCCCGCACCGCGCTGCAGCAAATCCAGGAAGCGGTCGATAGAGCGGTCAGCAAAGACAAGGACGAATTGTTGAAAAAATTAGGCAAGTCGTAATTCGTTTGCACAAGGGAGAGGAATGCAATGAAAGCAGCCGCGTTAGTCGGACCCGGCGAAGTTCGGGTATTCGAGATCGCCAAGCCGAAGCCGGGTCCCCGCGAGCTGCTGGTCAAAATCGAAGCCTGCGGGTTGTGCTCTTCGGAATTGGGGATGTGGAACAATCCCCGGTTTGTTTCGAAACAACCGGTGTTTTTCGGGCATGAGGCCAGCGGCGTCGTGGTGGAGACGGGAGAAGGGGCCGAATCGTTCCGTAAGGGCGATCGGGTGACGCTGTTCACGGATCGCGGCGGTTACGCGGAATATATCGCGGTGCCGGAGGAATGGGCGGTCAAGCTCGGCGATCATATTCCGTACGATTGGGCGCTCGGAGAGCCGATCGGCTGCGCGATGAACGCGACGGCGCGATCGGGCATCGAAGTCGGAGACACGGTCGCGCTGATCGGCGTCGGATTCATGGGAGGTTTGATTCTGCAAGGCGCAAGGCTGAAGGGAGCTTCGCGGATCATCGCCGTGGATACCCGGGAGGAGTCATTGGAGCTGGCGCGCAAGCTTGGCGCCGACGAGGCGATCGACGCGAGGCAGGACAATGCGGCCGAGCGGATTCTGGACCTGACCGAAGGGCGGGGCGCGGACGTCGTCATCGAAGCGACGGGCTATCAGGCCGCGCTCGACACCGCCACGCAGGCGATCCGCATCCGGGGACGGCTGATCGTCTTCGGCTACCATCAGAACGGAACGCGGACGATCGACATGCAGACCTGGAACTGGAAGGGCCTCGACGTGATCAACGCGCACGAGCGGGATCCGGAAGCCTACATGCGGGGAATCCGCACGGGGATGAAGCTGCTCGATTCCGGGCAACTGGTCGTGGAGCCGCTGCTCTCTCATTACTATCCGATCGACGACATTCAAGAAGCGTTTCAAGCCGCCATGCAGAAGCCGCACGGTTTCCTCAAGGCCGTTATCACATTTTAGAAGGAGCATATTCCCTTGAGAAAATTAAAAGTAGGATTGATCGGACTGGGCGAAGTGGCGCAGATCACCCATCTGCCGATTCTGGATCAATTGTCGGACCGTTACGAGATCGCGGCGC
>JAEZZE010000042.1 GCA_023418755.1 Bacillota bacterium
AGGTGGCCCAGCGCGACGACGGCCCCTCCGCCCAGCTCGGCTGAGTCGCGCGCGAACTCCGGCGTCTCCCACTCCGGTCCTTCGCCGTACAGGACGAGGTCCGCGCCATGGCGGGCAAGCAGCGGAATGGCCAACTTCGCGCCTCCTCTATAGCCGACGAGCAGGCCGATCCGTCGACAGATAGCCGTAAGATTTCCCGCCGCGCGAACCCGGTCCAGGCCAAGCCGCTCCTTGACATGCCGGACGACCTGCTCCCCGGCGATCGGCTCGGGAAGTTCGACCAGCGAAGCGGCAGGCCAATGCCGAGTCTCGCAACGCTGCCACCCGAGCTCGCGGATTAATCCTTCCGCGATGATGTCGGGACGGCTGCGGTGCACCGCGTCGTGACAGCGATAGACGGCCAAGCCGCTCTCCGCGATTCTGCGCCGCTTGGCCTTGTAGACGGCGCAGCCCTCAAGCTCCGCATCCGGATCGTTGTCGTGGGAGTAGAACGCTCCTTCGTGAACGATGAGCAAGCCTGCCCCGCTCTCGGTCGCCGCTTGCAGCGCGCCTAGAGTCGCCGTGAACGCCACCGCGATTCCCCGTACCCGCCAAGCAGGATCGCCGGCAAGCAGCCGGTCGGCTCCCCCGACGGACGCTCCGCCCCAGATCGACAACTCGTCTATGACCTGCTGAACGTTAAGCTCTGCCATCTTATTCAGTCCGCCATCTCCCCTTCCTCTATCGTTCCGGAGGCGATCAGCTCGCTCGCCGTGACGAGACTGTAGCCGCTTCCGATCAGCTTCTCGATCAGCCTGCCGACCGCCGCCACCGTCTGAGAACGGTCCCCGAGTCCGTCGTGGAACAGCAGGATGCTGCCCGGGGCGGCGCATTCGAGCGAACGGTCGTAAATATGGCTTGCTCCGGGCAGCGCCCAATCCCGGGCATCCAGGTTCATAGCCCCCGCCAACCCGTAGCCTTCCTGTTGCGCGATCCGGACGACGGCTTCGTCGGCATCCAAATAAGGCGGACGCATCAGCCGGGATTTCTTGCCCGTCATTTCGCCAATGAGCCGTTCCGTCCTGCGCAGCTCCTCCCGGCATTCGGCGTGCCCGATGCGCGTCAGATAGGGATGACTGAACGTGTGGTTGCCGATCTCATGTCCCTCCGCGGCGACCTCCGCGACGACGTCCGGGTAGTTTTCCATCTGTTGCCCGATCATAAAAAACGTCGCCCTGCCGGAAGCCTGCCGCAGCAGCGACAGAATCTCCCGGGTAAAGCGCGGATCGGGTCCGTCGTCGAAGGTCAGGGCGATCTCCTTGCGCGGCGAGCGGACTTGCCTCACGATTGCCGATCGTTCCATGGATAGCCTCCCGTTTATGTCGTTTCCTTGGCGGATGTTCGAAGGTTCCCCTCGCGGGGCGGCTCTTCTCTTCCTTTCGCTAGCCTTTATTATGACCGCGGATGCCAAATTCGGAAAGAGCCGCTTAACGCGAGCAGCGCGAACAAATACAGACAATTGTCGTAATAGCGTCTTTCCCCCGTTCGAACGGGCGTGTTCCACCATAGCCGGACGCAGGCTCTCGCATGCTCGCCTTCGGGATCGGCCAGCGATGCCATCGCATTGGTCGCGATAAGACCGACGGGGTGCAGCGATTTTTCCTCGAAGGGCTCGCCCGCGATCGTATATCTTCGGTAGTCCTCGGGTTTCTTGTCGGAGAAAAACCTCTGTATCCGCCCGGCTTCCTCGCGCATCCAATCCGTAGCTCCGAACCATTCCGCGTCAAGGCCGATGTTGGCGGCGACCCGATACGAATCGCTGAAGAAATGGCCGAACCCTCTCTCGTCGTTCGGCGTGCCGTCGTAGAAGGAATATTCCGGGGCCAAGCCCGTCTCCGGGTGGCAGGCGAGCTGCAAATATTCCCGGCTCGCCTCGGCCGCCTCCGTCCAGAACCCCCGGTCCTCCTCGTTCGCCCACAACGCGAACAGCTCGTAGAAATGCGGAAGATGATAAGACGGGTCGGTATATTCGCAATTCGGCACGAATTTGATCAGCTTGTTGTGCCGGTTCCACAACGGATGGCCGACGCCGTCCTCCCCCTTGTGCACGCATACGCTTAGCAGCTCCCGCGCCTTGGCCCCGTAATCCAGCGGAGGCGGACCATCTCCCCATCTATGCGAGGCGAAGAACAGCGCAAGCGCGAAATATTCCTCGCCGTCGGGAGCGGGGCCATGCGACCTCTTCGTTCCGTCGGGGTTGCACGACCAGGCGAAATATCCCGCGTTATCTCCCTCGCTCATATACATATGCTTGTACGTCCATTTCCACAGCCGGTCGAACACGTCGCGACGATCGAGCTGCACGGCCATCATCATGCCGTAAGACATGCCTTCCGTCCTCACGTCCAGGTTCCCGGTATCCAGCATATAACCCATGTCGTCGCCGGCCGGATAATAAATCCGGGTCTCTTCGCGGTCCCCGAAGAGCATCTCCCAGGCCGACTCCAACCGGCTCGCGATATCCTTCCCCTCATAACCGTATTCCGCCAGCAAATTACGGTAGACTCCGGTATAACAAGCTCCTGAACTCCCAATTTTTTTCATCGGCTTTAACCCCTCCCAGCGTCATGCCATTGTCGAATCAGCGTTGCAGAAACGGATTGTTACGTCTTCGTCAGAAACGGTTTTTTGGGCATCCGAGGAGGTTCTCCCTTGGACTTTTTCGAATTGGCAGACGGAGCAGTCCGAGTATGAAGATAATTCACTTCGTCAATCATTGCCCTTATCCCCCTCCCGCACTATTCTTCCAGCCACAGAACGCTGATCGCGCCTCTCGGGTAATTGGTCTTTGTTCCTTATTCCCAAAATAACACCGCGCCGCGGGACGATCCATGCTCTTTTCTATCTTTTTATTTACCCAAATCGAGCCATCGATCTGATAGAATAAGGAGGCTCTATCATTTGCCGAGGGGGAAGCCTCATGGATGCCGGATTGCGCACCGGTAAAAAGAACAGCGTCTCGGAGCAATTCGTTCCGGATCTGCGATCGGCCCATCATATTTCCTTCATGCACGCGAGAGAAGTGAACGCGGACTGGATTTATCCCTCCCACGAGCATAAGCAGTACGAGATCAACTACGTTCTTCGCGGCTGCCAGAAGATGGTCGTAAGAGGCGCGACCTACCGGCTCGAACCGGGCGATTTCGTCCTCATTCGTCCCGGGGACATTCATTCCAGCAGCTCCGGATCCGTCGACGGATTTATCTATTTCTGCCTTCACTTCGAGATCGACGATCCGCCGCTGCTTCATCTGCTGGATTCCATCCGGGGCTCCGCGATCGCGGCTGTCTCCGCGGAAGGCGCCGTCATCCGGCCCGCGCTGGACAAGTTGGCCGCTTACGCCCTCTCCGACCGGCCGTTCGATCTGGCGGTCAGAGCCGGCATCCAGGCCGCGTTCTACGAGTTGTTGTCCAAGTTATGCTCGGCGCTGTCCGCCGGAGCGAACTCCAAGGACGACGGAAAGCCGCCTCACCCGGAGACGGCCCATCGCATCGAATCTCTTATTCATGCCGCGGCCAAGCAGCCGATCTATCACGGCCATTCGCTCGGCGAGCGGCCGCTCGTCGGCGAGATCGCCCGCAAGCTCGGCATCAGCGAATCCCACTGCAACCGGCTGTTCAAAAAAGTGTACGGCATATCTCCGCGCCAGTACCTCTCCGCGATGATCCGCGACGAAGCGCTGCGCCTGCTGCGCGACGCCTCGTTGTCCGTCGATCACATTTCCAGCCTTCTGGGTTACCGCGACATCGCCCACTTCAGCCGCCAATTCAAGCGCTGGACGGGCGTCTCCCCGCGGGATTACCGCTCGGGGCTTCCGCCCATCCATCCTTGCTCGTAAGCGTAGCGCGCAAGCTGCACCCGGTTTTCCAGATGCAGCTTGTGCAAAATGTTTTTCAAATGGTTTTTGACCGTATGTTCCGAAATCGACAGCTCCGCCGAGATGTCGCGATTGGACATCCCCTTGGCGACGAGCCCGAGAATTTCCGTCTCGCGGACGGTAAGAGGATGGGAAGCGGATTTCTGCTGCTCCGTCGCCGGGGAGAACTCCTTCAAAATCCGAAACGCCAGCTCGCGGGTCATCGGCACTTCGTCCACGGCGATCGCTCGCAAATAGTCCAGCCAAGCCCGCGGATTCAGGTTTTTCAGCAGATAGCCTTGCGCTCCCTTCTTCAGGGCATCGAACAGATGGGCAATATCGTCGGACACGGTGACGATGACGATTTTCACGTACGGGTATTTCTCCTTCAGCTTCCTCGTCGTTTCGAGTCCGTCCATGCCCGGCATATGAATGTCCATCAGAATCATATCGGGCATCCATAGCTCCGCAAGCTCGAGCGCCTCTTCCCCACTCGTCCCTTCCGCCACGATGTTGAATTGCGGGTCGCTGCCGAGAATCGTCCGAATTCCTTCTCTCGCCTGCCTGCTGTCGTCGACGACCAGCACGCGGAAACTGGCTGCGTTCATCGCTGCTCCTCCTCGCATGTTCCCTTATCGCTATTCTACAAAATTACTCCCCTTTTCATATGACCCTTGTGAGCTATTGACAGGCAGA
>JAEZZE010000044.1 GCA_023418755.1 Bacillota bacterium
GCTTCAGACCGACCATATCGAGCTCTACCAAATGCATCACGTCGATCGGAACGTAAGCTGGGAAGAGCTGTGGGAGGCGTTCGGCGTAGCGATACATCAAGGCAAAATCGGCTATGTCGGCTCGAGCAATTTCGCCGGCCGGGACTTGGTCAAAGCCCAGTACGAAGCCAAGGCGAGCCGTACGCTCGGCCTGGTAAGCGAGCAGCATAAGATCAGCCTGCTCTGCCGCTTGCCCGAGCTCGAAGTGCTGCCCGCCGCGGAGGAGCTGGGCATCGGAGTTATCGCTTGGAGCCCGCTGGACGGCGGTCTTCTGAGCGGGCATGCGTTGAAGCCGATCGAAGGCTCCAAGCGCGCGGGCAATCGGGAGCGCGTGGAGCGCCACCGCGCGCAGCTCGAAGCGTTCGAAGCGCTGTGCCGCGACATCGGAGAGAGCGAAGCGAACGTCGCGCTCGCCTGGACGCTCGTCCACCCGGCGATGACCGCGCCGATTATCGGCCCGCGCACGCTCGGTCAACTCGAGGGCGCTTTGCGCGTCGTCGAGCTCGAATTGACGGTCGACGTATTGAAGCGGATCGACGAGATTTTCCCGGGACCGGGCGGATCCGCACCGCAAGCTTATGCTTGGTAAAGGTCGTTCCGTTAGCATTTAGTTACAATACGGGACGGTCGAGTACGTGAACGAATGGATACGCATGAAAAAAGCGCAAGTTCCGAGGGCCGTATGGCCCCGGAACTTGCGCTTGTCGTATATTTGGCTCGACTGAACTATTGTCCGACTTCGTCGCGCCAGCGATACTGCGGCTGCCAGCCGAGCAGTCGCTTGGCCTTGCCGTTGTCGAGCAGAGTTTCGAAGCCTTCGAGAGGAGCGCGGATATCCGTAACTCCGGGATAACTCGCCGCAAGCAGATCGCGGCTGCGGATCGCCATGCTGGAATCGTCCGCGGCGATATTAAGCGCTACCGCGCCAAGACCGTCTTTCTCGATGGCCAGGCGACAGGCGGAGGCGGCGTCGCGCGTGTCGATGTAGCTCCAGAGGATGCGTTCGCGCGACTCCGGCCTGTGAATGAACCCTGGAAACCGTTCGTACCCATCCGGCGGAATGACGTTGCCAAGCCGAAGGGAGACGATTTGCATGCCCGTGCGGCGGTGGAACATCTCCGCGGTTTTTTCGTTGACCACCTTGGACAAGCCGTAGCTGTCTTCGGGAAGCTGGGGATGGGATTCATCCACCGGAACGTATTGCGGCGCGGGCGGATGGACCGCGAATACGATGCCGTACGAAGATTCGCTGGACGCGATGACCGCTTTGCGAATGCCGAGGCCCGCTGCAGCTTCCAGCACGTTATAGGTCGACATGACGTTCGTTCGGAACGTAACTTCCGGAGTTCGAATGCGGGCGGCCGGTATGGCCGCCAGGTGAACGACGGCGTCGGCGCCGGCCAACGCGCCGTACGTCTCGCCGAGATCCTCCAGGTTTGCGATAAGCGTCGGGCAGACGAGTTCGTCCGAACGGCGGGTATCGACGTTCAGCACGTCGTAGCCCTGCTCGGCGAAATGACGGACGACCCAGCGTCCGAGCATGCCGCTTCCGCCCGTGACGACAACTTTAGCCATAACGTTCGTCTCCTATTTCAAAATATCTTCGATACGGTCAAGAACCTCTTTGTCCAGCTCGATGCCCGACGCCTTGGCGTTGTCCGTCACCTGCTCCGGGCGGCTGGCGCCGACGAGCGCGCTCGCCACGTTGTTAAGGCGCAAAATCCAGGCGAGGGCGAGATTACCTACGGAAATGTCCAGCTCCTTCGCGATGCCTTCCAGCTGCTTCACCTTGGCGATTTTCTCCTCGGTAATGCCTTTGCGCATCCAGTCGACCTTAGCGGCGCGGCTGTCCTGCGGAATGTCGGAGGCCGAAGAATACTTGCCCGTCAGCAAGCCTTGGGCAAGAGGCGAGAAGACGACTTGCCCGATGCCGGAACGTTCGCTGAGCGGAACGACTTCCTTCTCGATGTAACGCTCGAACATGTTGTACACCGGCTGGTTGACGACGATGCGGTCGAGAAGATAACGATCGGCTACGCCGAGCGCCTCGGCGATCTGGGAAGCTTGCCATTCGCTTATGCCGACGTAGAGCACCTTGCCTTGGCGAACGAGATCGTCGATCGCTCGCAGCGTTTCGTACAACGGAGTCTCCGGGTCGTGGCGGTGGCAGTAGAAGATGTCTACATAGTCGTGACCCAGACGCTTTAAGCTCGCGTTGGCCTGCTCCACGACGTGTTTGCGGGACAGACCGCGGTCGTTCGGACCGTCTCCCATCGGCCAGAACGCTTTGGTCGCCAGCACGTAGGATTCGCGAGGGTACTCCTTCAGCGCCTTCCCGACCAGCTCTTCCGCCGCGCCTCTCTCGTACACGTTGGCCGTGTCGAAAAAGTTGATGCCCAAGTCGTACGCCGTCTTGATCGAGTTCACCGCGTTTTCCCGTTCCACGTAACCGCCGTATGTAAGCCAGCTTCCCAAGCTGATCTCGCTGACTTTTAGTCCGCTGCCGCCTAGTCTACGATATTTCATGTTTACAGCCTCCTTGAATTCTGGTCATTACCTTCTCATTCTATAAAAGTTCGTATACAATTTGAAGAAGTGAAATGTTTTTCACTTAATTATAATCGGGATAGCTACTATACTTGATGTTAGTAATAGGCTTGGAGGTAGAGGTTTGATGAATTCGGTTAAAAAAGCAAGCAGCTATATTCCGAAAAATCCGGTGAATATCGAATGCAACATCGAAAAAACGCTGGATGTGCTCGGAGGAAAATGGGCGTTTCTCGTCATCCGGGAACTGTTCTGCGGCACCCTTCGCTTCGGGGAGCTCCAGCGCAAAATCCCGAACGTAAGTCCCCGCGCCTTGACCAGCACGCTGCGCCATCTCGAAGAGCAGGGCGTCCTCGAAAGAGTCGTGTATCCGACCGTTCCGGTTACGGTGGAATACACGCTTACTCCCAAGGGGCAGGACCTGCACGTCATCTGCCACGAGATGAAGCTATGGGCGGCAAGGTGGACTTAGTCGGCGAGCGTCAGGGGCTAGTGGGAAACGGATAGAAGAACCCAACAATCGATCGGGGGAAAACGTAATGTTGACGATAAGACGCATGTTGGAACATATGTACTGGGCTAACGATGCGCTACTGGCGGGCCTCCGCGAACAGCGCGTCGCTAACGGGGAGATCGGCAAGCTATTTCGCCACGTCCTGATCGCCGAGCAAGTTTGGGTGACCCGGCTGGAAGGAAAGAGCAGCGCGCATCTGACGCTATGGGAAGAAAGCGACGTCGCTTCTCTAGAGGCGCTCGTTCGGGACAACGAGCGGCGATATAAACGCTATATCGGGGAATTGGAGGAGTCGGACCTGGATCTTATGCTCGATTACGAAAACCAAAGCGGAGCGAAATTCCGCTCGTCGATCCGCGACATTCTCATTCACGTCACGCTTCACGGCCAGTACCACCGCGGCCAGATCAACAGCGCGCTTAGACGGCAATCGGGCAATCCGGTTGCCCTCGACCCTATCCTTTTCGCGCGGTTGGACGAACCGCCGATTCCTAGAGAAGGAGGGGGAGCATGAATTTCAGGTTGGAACAGGCGATCGAAATGCTGGAGCGCACGCCGGCGACCCTGGTTGCGCTGCTGTCCGGCTTGTCCGAAGACTGGCTGGTCTGCAACGAAGGCGAAGGAACGTGGAACGCGTCCGAGGTCGTCGGCCATCTCGTCGAAGGAGAGCGGACGAACTGGATCCCCCGGCTGGAATGGCTTCTCCGGGAAGGGGAGGGCAAGCCGTTCCCTCCGTTCGATCGTTATTCCCATTTGAACGACACCGAGGGCGGCTCTATCGACCGGAAGCTGCGGGAGTTCAAGGAGATCCGGCTGCAAAATATAGCCAGGTTGAAGGAGCTAATCGATTCCGAGGAGCGCCTGGAAGCGGTCGGCACGCACCCCGCTTTCGGAGCGGTCAAGGCGAGGGAGCTCGTGTCTACGTGGGTCGCCCACGATCAGACGCACGTTGCCCAGATCGTACGGGTGATGGCGGAGCGATACCGACAGGACGTCGGACCGTGGATCGCGTATTTAGGTATTTTGAACAAGGGTCGCCAATAGACTGCGAGTCGCTGAAACCATAAGCGATGATACGCGCTCGGACGATTCGCCATGAGTATCATTGGGTATTGATAATAGCTCCTGGTCGGCACGAATTGCCGGCAAGGAGCTTTTTTTTTTTTATTGGCGCTCAGGATTGACCAAAGAAATCTTGATGGATAGTTATGGATGGATATAAATAAACATAATTTGATATAGTTAGAAGGGGTTTTGTGAGGGCGATCACTTTTATTTTCAGATACATGAGCGAAAATAGGAGCCGGGCCGACAAGATGCGCATCAAATCCGCGGCGAGGAAGGGGGATAACCATCTTTCCATGCAAGTTTTACAATTCATTCTGACAAGTTTATAATCATCAATTATATCTAATTATAACTAAATATAAGGGTGGGAAGAAATATGCATCGATTTGCTAGGAAAAGTAGCGTTCTATGGCTTGTTGTCGTCATGTCAATCGTATTTGCCGCTTGCGGTTCGAACTCGAAAGCGGATCCGGCGAAGCAAGTCGAGCTCACCGTATCGGCCGCGGCGAGTCTGACCGACGCGCTGAACGAAATCCAGCCGCTGTTCGAAACGGGGCATTCGAACATCAAGCTCGTGTTCAACTTCGGCGCTTCCGGAGCGCTGCAGCAGCAGATCGAGCAAGGAGCGCCGGCGGATCTGTTCATATCCGCGGCGACCAAAAACATGAAAGCTTTGGTCGACAAGCAGTTGATCGACGCGGATCGTCAAACGAATCTGCTGAACAACGAATTGGTCGCCGTCGTCCCGGCGGCCGGAAGTACCGCCATTGCAGGCGCTGCGGATCTGGCGAAGGACGAAATCAAGAAGGTCGCCATCGGCATTCCGGAGAGCGTTCCAGCCGGCAGCTACGCCAAAGAAGCTCTGACGAACGCCCGGCTATGGGACGCGTTGCAGACGAAGCTGGTGCAGGCGAAGGACGTTCGCCAAGTGCTCCAATACGTGGAGACCGGAAACGCGGAAGCGGGCTTCGTTTACAAAACCGACGCGCTCACTTCCGATAAAGTCGAGATCGCCTTCGCTGTCGACCCGCGGACGTATACGCCGGCGGAGTATCCGATCGGCATCGTTAAGGCGACGAAGAATGCCGATCAAGCCTCGGTCCTGTACGACTATCTTCAATCCCAGGCCGCTCTGGACGTCTACGTTAAATACGGCTTCTCCGTCCCGGCAGGCAAATGATCGGCGAGGTGATCTGGCAGGCTTTCTGGCCGCCTATCGCGCTGTCGCTGCGGGTCGCGCTCTTGTCCAGCGTCGCGGCGATGGCGCTGGGCGTAGGAGCGGCAAGGTGGATGTCCCGGCGTTCGTTCAAAGGGAAGACGCTGCTCGAGACGGCGTTCATGCTGCCGCTCGTCTTGCCTCCGACGGTCGTCGGGTTTCTGCTTCTCGTCGGTCTGGGAAGAAGAAGCTGGATCGGACGGTTGGCGGAGTGGCTGTTCGCGGCTCCGATCGTTTTCTCGTGGTGGGCGGCGGTGATCGCTTCGGTCGTCGTCGCTTTTCCGCTTGTCTATCAGACGATGAAGACGGGGTTCCTGTCCGTCGACAAGAGCTTGGAAGAGGCCGCGCGCTCCAGCGGCGCGAACGAGCGCCAAGTGTTCGCCTACATTACGCTGCCGCTGGCCTACCGCTCTTTCGTGACGGCTTGCGTGCTCGGATTCGCCAGGAGCTTCGGCGAATTCGGAGCCACGCTGATGATCGCCGGGAACATTCCGGGCAGAACCCAGACGACGCCTACCGCGATCTACATTGCCGTAGACTCCGGCAACGCCGCGTTGGCCTGGGCGTGGACGCTGTCGATGATC
The DNA here is from genome assembly GCA_023418755.1 of Bacillota bacterium. GTDB lineage: Bacteria > Bacillota > Bacilli > Paenibacillales > Paenibacillaceae > Cohnella. The sequence goes on from JAEZZE010000044.1 coordinate 5,969, forward strand.
GCCGTATCGTTCCTTTTACTGTATTTAGCCAGAGAACGGCGTTCATGATCAATTGGAACGGCTCCAGCTTCTTGCGAAGGTGGGGTCCGACGTCCAGTTCGACCACTTTGGCGACCTTGCGGTCCATGCGCGTTCACCTCCCGGCTATTTGATTTCCCGCCTCTTGCTCTTCGTACAGGCAGCCATCCCGCCGTACAGCGAGTAGAAGAAAGAGTCGGGCTCGTTGTCTTCTCATCGAGGATATCGACGCGCGCCATCAGATTTTCCCGATTCTGACCTGGAACGCCGCAGGCCCTCGCTCGATGTAATCCCATGTAAAACGCTCCGCGTGATTCGCTTCGAACTGGTAGCGGAGAGGGATGGGGTCGTGATCGTTAACGAGCAGCATGGCCTCGCCGGACTCCAGCCGTTCGAACGTTTCGAATATGATTTTGTGCTTCAGGTGCGGCGGGTACTCCGTGGCGTTGACGGCAGCGGCAAACGAACTCATTTTACATACCTCCTCGGGAGTGAATAGCTTTACGATCCCGATTATAGATCAGGCGCCGCGCGGCCTATGTGACCGCGATCACATAGGGAGGCGGATTTTCGCGAGTAATCTATAATATCCATTTATTTGGAAAAGAAATGATGACAATCTCTGCTTTGATAGTCCCGTCAGCTATCCATTGTGCTATCGTTCGCAAGTCTTGACAAACATAAATTACCATAATAAGATATGACCAAAGACATAATGTGACTACAGTCATATTTCGGAGGGTTTTAATTTACAGGGTTCACTGATTCTCAAGGTAAAGGAGGTTGATGACTTGCGAATGCGCGACAAACAGAAACTCCTTGTCCGTTCAACGCTAATACGAGCCGGTATGGAGCTTTATGAATCACAAGGCTTCGCGAAGACGACTGTCGATCAAATCACGAATGTTGCGGGCGTCGGCAAAGGAACCTTCTACAATTACTTTGAAACGAAGGAAGACTTGCTTATCGCCGGAATGGCAATCATGCAAGAAAAGGAAACGAGCCTGACGAAAGCAAATGTGCTTCATCCCGTCTCCATGTGGGAGAGGCTCGTCGGATTGATTCATTGGTCGGCCTCATGGATCGAAGCGCACCCGGAACTTTCGCTGATCTGGAGTTTGGAAAGGTTGCGGCGCGGAATAGAGGACCACAATCCGGACAGCTTCGACGGACAGCTACGAGCGATTATTGTCTCCGGGCAACAAAACGGCGAGCTGCGGAAGGATCGTCCGGCCGAAAGCCTGCTTCTGGAAATGACTGCATTATTTGTCTTCGCTATAGCTGGCTGGGTTCATAACGATAAACAATATGACCTGGCATCTGCAATCCAAGATTCGACCCGGACGTATATCATGGGTGCCAAAAACCCTGCATGGGAGGGAATCCGGGATGAAGACATATGAAGTTACAGTAGAATGCATAATTGACGCTGCTCATCCGCAAGTTTACAATATCGTGATCGACATGGAGGAACACCGCCGAATTTTGCCCAAGCAATTCGAATCCCTTGTCGTTTTGGAAGGAGGTAAAGGCGCGGGGACTATATTTCGTTTGAATATGAACGTGATGGGGAACCGATCGTCGTTGGAAATGATCATAAGCGAGCCGGAACCAGGAAGAATCGTCCAGGAACGGGACGAGGCCGCGGGCGTTACGACAACCTGGAGGTTAGCTCCCATCGAAGGAAGTGAACGTTGCCGGATTGAACTGACATCGGAATTTCGGAGCAAGCCGGGTATCGCCGGTATGCTGGAACGACTGATTGTCAAACCGGTGATTCGATCCATATACCGCCGGGAACTATATAACATGAATGAGTACGTAACGAAAAGGAGATGAAAAGTCCATGCAAATCGTTCAAAAAATTACGCCTTATCTTTGGTTTGACAACCAAGCCGAAGAAGCCATCAATCTATATGTCTCGATTTTCAACCATTCAAAAATAGTGAGCGAAACTCGGTTCGGAGAAGGGGGGCCATTCCCGGCAGGAACCCTGATGTCCGCTACCTTTGAACTTGAAGGGCAACAGTTCATGGCCCTAAACGGCGGCCCGAATTTCAAGTTCAACGAGGCAATCTCGCTGTTCGTCAACTGCGAGACGCAAGATGAGGTGGATGAACTGTGGACTAAACTGACAGCGAACGGCGGGGAGGAAGGAAGATGCGGTTGGCTGAAGGACAAATTCGGCGTATCCTGGCAAATCGTACCCGCCTCGCTGGGTGAAATGATGAACGATAAAGATAAAGAGAAATCGCAAAGGGCCATGCAGGCGATGTTCCAAATGAACAAATTGGATATTAACCTGATAAAGGCGGCTTTCGAAGGAAATGCCACGACATGACCTATCGCGTAAAGAGCTTGCATAACGGGTAAGAGAGGGCGGATAACCGTCCTAGGACCTCCCGAAAGCGAAAGGTTGCCATCCTTTTAGCGCAGCGAAACAAACGGACGATGTAACGCGCATCGCACCTGTCCGAATCGTTACGCTTTTTTGAGTTAACGGAAACATGACTCTCCCTGGGGATTCGTCAAGCGGGAATTACATGCGGCACAGGTCCTTGGGGCACAATTCGCACCGGCACACCGACTGCAAGTAGGTCAAATCCGTAACGGTGATCATTCCGTCGTTCATGGCAATGGCGCCCGCTCTGCGCAGCTCGCCCAGCATTCGGTTCACGCTTTCCCGCGCGCAGCCGATATGGTCGGCCAGTTCGGCGTTCGTCAGCTTCATCGTAATATGGATGCCGTCCTCATCCTCCCGTCCGTAAGTGTTGGACAGGCGGATCAGCGTGGAGCAGAGGGCGCCGGGTTTGCCCAGCATGATCAGGTCGCGGAACTTCGTCTGGGTCAACCGATGCATGAAGCTCATCCAATTGACGAATTCGATCGCCAAATCCCCATGCTGCCAGAGCAGCACTTCCAGATCGCTCCTTTGAAACGCGCCGACGACGCACTTCTCGATCGTCGTGGCGGAGAATGGATGGACCAATCTGGGCGATGCGTCAAGCTGACCGAAAAAATCCCCTCCATGGAACAGGGAAATAATATATTCCTTGCCTTCCTCCGACAGCTTCGTCAATTTGACTTTGCCCGATTGAATGAAAAACAGGCTGCCTGCGGCGTCTCCTTCGCGGAATATGTTGACGTTCGCGTCCAGATTCTGGAAGTACATAATTTGCTGCAGCTTCTGCAGATTATCGCCGGAAAAGAGGAAGGAGTTGCGGATCGGGTTGCGGTCGGTTTGCCTTTGAGCGGTAATCAAGTGCGCCACCTCCAGGATACGTTGGAGCAAGTATAACAGAGGAACGAAACGCCAAGTGTGATACATCTCACATCTTCGGACTTCCGAGCGAACGAAGTGTGTTCCGCATCACAGAGAGAAGATTCCGCAAAGCCTATACTGGGGGTGAATCTACAGTAAAAAAGAAAGGAAGGATCGGATATGAGCCAAAGATTTAACGGAGAAGAGAAGATCGGAAACGTCGTAGCCGATTTCCCGGGAGCAAGCCATCTGTTCAAGGAGGCGAAAATCGATTTCTGCTGCGGCGGAGATCGGCCGTTGTCCGAGGCCGCTCGCGGTCAAGGGTTGAACTTGGAAGAGCTTCTGGGCCGCTTGAACGCGAGTTACGCGGAAACGATCGCCAGGGGCGAAGCGGGCGAGACCGATTGGAAGACGGCTCCGATCGCGGAATTCATCGAGCATATCGTCGAACGGTACCATGGCTATTTGAAGAAGGAGCTGCCGCACGTCGGCGAACTGTTGACGAGGGTACTCCGCGTTCACGGAGCCGGTCATCCCGAACTCGCCTTGTTGCACAGAAGGTTTCATCAAATGAAAATCGAGCTGGACCAGCATCTGATCGCCGAAGAAGAAGCGCTCTTCCCTCTGATTAAGCGCTATGCGGACGCACCGAGCGCGGAGGCGAGGGAGAGGGCGGTCGCGGGGCTGGACGACCTGGAGAAGGACCACGGCGTCGTCGGCGACTATTTGAAGGAAATGAGAGAGACATCGGACGGATACGCCCTTCCTCCGGAAGCATGCACGACCTATACGCTTGCATTCGGCAAGCTGGCCGAGTTGGAAGCGGATCTGTTCGAGCACATCCATCTGGAAAACAACGTGCTGTTCCCGCGGATCGAACAAGGCCGGCTATAATCGCGGTTCGAGTCTACCGGATCTCCTTCTGCTGCTTTAAGGCTTCCGGATCGATAATGACGATTCGGCTGCGATCGACTTCGAGCAGTTCGTCCTTGTTGAACTGACTGAGAAGCCGATTGATCGTCTCTCTCGTCGTTCCTATGGAGTTGGCGATCTCTTGGTGGGTCATCGGCAGATTAATGGTAATCTTGTTGTCCTTTACGTCCCCGTGATGTTCCGCAAGCTGAAGCAGGAACGACAGCACCCGGTGCTTGACGTCCTGACCGGACAATACCTGAAGCTTCTCCTGCAGCTCTCGGATTTTGTCGCCCATCACGCGCATCATCTTGATCGCGATCGACGGCGTATTCATCATCAGCCGCTCGAATATTTTGACGGGGATCGCCAACAGTTGCGTATCGACGATTGCTTCGGCCGTGGCCGGATAAGGATTCTGGTTGAAGAAGCCGGTGTGCGGGAACAGGTCTCCGGTCTTCAGGAAGGAAACGATCTGTTCGTGACCGTTTTCGTCCGTTTTATAGGTTTTCACTAAACCGTTTTTGATGAAATAGACGGCTTCTTTTTCGCTGCCTTCGGTAAAAATGACGGCTCTTCTGGAACTGGAGCGGGATATGGTGATTTCCTCGACCCGTTCCATCTCCTGCGGGGTCAAATCATGGAATAAGGGGACCTGCCGCAGGAAAGCGGACGCTTTTTCTTTGCTCACGGGACATCCTCCTGGCGTATCGGATTAACGAAGCGATCGACGATGATAAGTGAACCATAGGTTCAATCTATACAGTTTAATTGTATCGGAAACCCCGGGAAGATGTATCCATGAATGGGATCCGTTTTCAACAGAATAATGAATTCCCGCCCGAATGGCTGTGAGTTATGTCATAGAGGAAGCGATCGGCGAGGACGATAATGGGATAACGGGGAGAAAGCACGATTATTCCATGCGAATCCGGAGGAGTGCGCGATGCTGGATACGACCGATCGACTGCCGATTGATGAGAATGCCTGCCTGTCCGGCGTGATTCTGGCCGGGGGGAGGAGCCGGAGAATGGGAGGCGCCCGCAAGGCGCTGCTGCATTTCCGCGAAGAGAAGCTGATTCATCGCCAATTGAGAGAGTTGAGGAAAATATGCTCGGAGATTATTCTGGTCACGAACGAGCCGAGGACGTTCCTCCCGATCGTGGACAACGCGGTCAGAATCATTACGGATTTCTATCCCGATAAAGGACCGCTCGGCGGATTTCACGCCGCATTGTCGCTCTCCAGCCATACGAACGCATGGATCGTCGCTTGCGATATGCCGTTCGTTTCGCCGTCGGCCGCCCGGGCGCTGCTGGCAATCAAGACGGGTAGAAGCAGCGATGCCGCGGTTCCGTACTTCAACGAACGAATGTATCCGTTTCACGGCGTTTACGACAAAAGCTGCGTCGAGCGAATTCCGCTTCTATTCGGCAGTGGACAGTTCCGGGTCGGTGCCTTCTTGGACGCGATCCGTTGCGAGAAGGTGGCGGAAGCCGAATTCACGCGACAGGGCATCGATCCAAGGTTTATTCTGAATCTAAATACGCCTGAGCAGTATGAAAGCTTGCTTGCGCTCGAGGCGCAGGAGGCGGCAGACCGATAACGGGGGAGTAGCGATGAAAAAGAAGAAAAAGCTTGTCATCCCTCACGAGCACGGCGGATGGGCTATGGTCAGCGTGCCGTTCTTAACGGGCATGGCGGCCGCGTCTCCGCAATGGATTCATTTGCCGCTGTTCGCCGGGTGGCTGCTCTTATATTTGGCTTCTTATCCGCTCCTGCAAGCCGTAAAGAGGGCGGCGAACAGAGCTTACATGCTGAAGTGGGGAGCGGGATACGCGCTGGCCGCGCTGGCGTGCCTGATTCCGCCGCTGTTCGACCGGCCGGAGCTGGCCTATTTCGGAATCCCGCTGGCCGCGCTGCTTGCGGTGAACTTCTGGCATTCGAAGCGGAAGTCGGAGCGGGCGCTGTTGAACGACCTGTGCGCCATTGTCAGCTTCTCGCTAGCCGCAGCGGCGGCGTACTTGGCCGGCGGGGGGAATGGGGCGTCGGGATGGCCGCGCTCGCGGCGTTTAACTTCGCCTACTTCATGGGAACGGCGTTCTTCGTCAAGACCGTGTTCAGGGAAAGGCAGAATGCCCGCTGGATCGCCTACGCTAAAGTCTACCATGTGCTGGCCCTGGCCCTTCCATGGGCGATCGGCTACCCGCTGATGACGATTCCGTTCGCATTCCCGGCCTTGCGGGCTTTCGTTTACGCCGACAAAACGATGAGACCGGCCAAGGTCGGCATACTGGAAATCGCCGGCGCGCTGCAATTTCTACTGTTGACCGTTTTCCTTTTCACCTAAAAGTCAAAACTCGCGGGCAAAACCATTCCCTTTCCATAGAAAACAGCCTGCCCGTTCCTGCCATGGAATTCCTTCGGCGGGAACGGGCCTTTTGCGAAAGTTCGTTACCGGGTCCGAAGAGCTTCTTCCTTCAGCCGATTGCGCGCATTCCAATCGAAGCGTCTGGCCTTGCTCCAGAAGTTGAACTGTCCCGAGTAGCAGCCTTCCTCGTCGACGCGGATCTTCTTGCGGGCAATCATTTTAACGTAGCCGATCACCCGGCTGTAGGTCGCGAGATCGTCGCTTCCGCAAACCGGGCAATGCTCGACGTTCCTGCCGTCGTCGGCGACGATTTGCCGGCCGCAGGAGAGGCAGCTCGTCAAAGTCGGCGTCAAAGTGATGTACTGAATCGGTTTGTCGAAAATGTTCCGCAAATAGTCCGCCAGCCGCTCGGGAGGTACTTTGCTTTCCAGAAAGTGGTGCAGAATGCTTCCCGAAGTGGCATAGGCTTGAAACTCCGCGCTGTTCTCGATCTGCCGGGTAAAGTCGTCTTCGCTGAAGGGCAGCATGCAGCCGGACGTTAAGTAGACGTGATCTCCCGAGCCTTGCACGAAGATGTCGCGGCGCCGGTTTCGCGCCCATTTGACGTCGTGGCGAGCCAGCTTGATCGCCGCGTTCTCGCCCGGTGCGTATTCGATGCCGCAGGCGACGCGGTCCCTCGCGATAAATTCGTTAATCCGCTCCGTCATGAATTGCATGATCCGATGAGCCAGCCGTTTGCCCGCCTCGTCGTTCATTCCGCCCGCGTAACCGGCGTTGATCAGCCCTTCGTGCATGCCCGCCGCGCCGAACACGTTGAAATAATTGGACAAATCGCGGTTAAACGCAAAGAAAGTCGGGTACAGCTCCTTGTTCCGCTCGATCCATTTCCTCTTCGCCATATGACCTTCCTGCATGACGTTCATAAACTCGGCGATTTTGGAGAACAGCAGGTTTTCGTCATGGCCGTATTCGAGCAGCACTCTGTTCAAATTCAAGTTCAACACCTGCACCGCCCCGGTAGAGCCGGTCGAGCTGCCGAAGATGCCGCTGCCGACCCGGGACAGCACGCTCAGATCGATCTGCAGCCGGCAGCACAGGCTGCGGCTCGCTTCCGGGTCGCGCGGCTTTAAGTAGGGATTAAGCCGTATGTAGCGTTCGTCGCGGAACGGAGCGGTGCGGAAGTTTTCGAAGTAGACGCCTCCCCAACGGTACATGCCGTCAAGCAGCTCCAGAAAAAGGCGGTTGCCGTAGTCGAAATCGTCGTCGATCGGCACGGTCAGCAGCGGGAAGGTGAACGGGATGCCGTTGCCCGTTCCTAGCTTCATCACTTCGATGACGGCGCGGTTGATCCGGTCGAAGTAGGCGGCAGGGATGTCGCGATACCGAATGTCGAGCGGCGCGCCGCCGATGATTACAAGCTCGTCCTTGATCTCGTCGGAAGGCTTGCCGAATTCGAGCGTAATGTTGGTGAACGCCGATTGGGAGCCGCCGCGCAGCGGCATGTTCAACTCCCAGATCAGGCTCTGGAACAATTGGGTCAGCTCGTCTTCCGTGAAGCGACGGCCGTGCAGACGTTCCTCCGCGTACAAATAGGAGGCGGAAATCGTCGTCATTTGCGACAGCATTACCGCTCCGGACACTTGCTGGGACATGAGCACGACGACGTTGCTGAAATGCCGGAGCAGCGTATCCAGCTTGCGGGTCGGCTTCGAGCTCATCATGTTTTTGGCCAGCGTGGGAATGCCCTTGGCTGCGATGTCCTTGCACGACACGCTGAGGCAATATGGACTGAGCTGCTTGTCGTGAATATAGACGACGCCGTCCCTGTAAAGCTCGGTCAGTTCGGCCGGAAGAACGTTGTCCAGAAGGTAGCGCTCCTCCGAGAAGTTGGTCAGATTGTGCCTGAGCAGCGGCAGGGAGTAGACGAAGTTGCTGTTTTCCCGTTTCAAGTAGTCGGCTTGCTTCGTTTCCGACGGGGAAGTAAACGTCTCGATGATTTCTTCGGTACGGCTGAACATGAACATTCCTCCATTCAAAGACGTGAATGCGGCCGCAGAGCTTGCGGCGGGTAATACGGATTCAGAAAGTAGGGAACGCGGCTGCAGTGCTTGGCATTCATTTCGTTCACGTAAGCGCGGATGCCCTCGAAGTATTCGTCGCTCAGCAGCGGGTATCGCACAGTCCGTACTTGGCTGGCTTCGCCGTTGTGCCGGATGACGGCTTCCACGGACTCCAGCATATCCCGGCACATTCGGCGTGAAGGCACAGTTCCGATAATCGCCTCATAGACGTCGGAGTCTTCGACGGGATCCAGAAGATGATAGGGCAGCTTCATGTCGATATGTACGCCGTCAACCAGCCGAAGATCGAGCAGCATCCGCAATTTCCGCGGACAGGTACCGTTCGTGTACACGATAACGGCGCCATCGAACGCGCCGCGGACGCGACGCAAGAAATCGGCGATTTCGGAGGCGTTATTCATTAGAAACTCCCCTCCGCTGACGAGCAGGCCATCGAACAGGCCGGCATTGGCCCGAATGCGTTCAACGGTCTGATCTGCGGTCAATCGGCTCTCGTCCGGCTTGGCCGCGATCAGATCGTCGTAATTGTGGCAGCCGAAGCAGCGCATGTTGCAGCCGTTCCAACTGTGGACGAGCAAAGATACGCGATCGGGCAAATCGTCGAACGTGCGAATGAATCGAGGATAGAAAGCGAGCATCCCCAAGTCCCTCCTTTTAAAAAATCGCTGGGCTCACCTCCTCAGTGTGGTTTTCACTGCATATAGGTGATGTAATGAATATTAATACAAGATGTTGGTGTGGTGAAGTGATGGGAATCACAATGTCGGGAATTTTATCTTTGTGGTCAGACAGGAAAAGGGCATAAACTCTTCCCGCCGCGGGAATGTTCATGCCCCTTTTAGTTGCGTATCCGGCAGAAACGACGGTGAGAACCGTTCCTTTTGCTAGTGGCTATATCCGCAGCCGCAGTCTCCCTTCTTGAGGTCGCCCGGCTCCGGAAGGCGGTGATGCTGATGCTTCTCCATGAAGCGTTCATACTGCCGCAGCGACTGATCGTCGGAAGCGAACCGGTCGATCGAATCGCGCAGTTCCTTGTAGGCTTTTTGCCCGAGCAGCGTCTCGCTGAGCTCTTTCGTCAAGACCGGGCTCGTCTCCCCCTTCGGCAAGCTTCGCGCCGCGATGGACTTGCTGCTGCCGCGAAGGAAGGACGACGGCGACGAGTCGTTGGGCGGCTTTATCCGGCGCCGGCTGGGCAAGGAAGTGCTTGACAACATTACGGAGCCGCTGCTTGCCGGCATCTATGCCGGAGACACTCAATCCTTGAGCCTGCAGGCGACTTTCCCGCAATTCCGTCAGATCGAGCACGAGCACCGCAGCCTCATGATCGGGATGCTGGCGGGCAAGAAGAACGCGCCGGCAGCTGGGGCGGATTTGCCGAAGATCGCGGGAATCAGCTTGTTTTTGTCGTTCGATCGCTGCCTGTCGACGCTGGTCGAACGGCTGGAGCAGGAGCTTCCGACGGTACGGAAGCTGACGGGAGCCGGCATTGCGGCAATCGAAAAAGAAGCGGCAGCGTATCGGCTGCGGCTCGAAGGCGGCAAGGAGCTGCAGGCCGAAGGTTTGATTATGGCGCTGCCTGCGATGGAAACGGCTAGCCTTCTCTCCGATGTTCCCGAAGCGGATTGGCTAAACCGCATCGCGTACCTTCCGTGGCGAACATCGCACTGTCCTATCGCGCGACGGACGTCCCCGGCACGCTCGACGGCTCCGGCTTCGTCGTTCCGCGGCGGGAAGGCAGGCTGGGACCGGTTGAAGGAATTGCGGGCGAGATTGGCGATCGAGAAGCCGGGCGTATGGCTGTGCGGCGCCGGCTTCGAGGGCGTCGGCATTCCGGATTGCATCGAGCAGGGACGGAGAGCGGCCGAGCAGGCGGTTTCTTAATATGATGTCTTGAAAAAAATCCCCGCAAGGCGTATGCCGCGCCACTGCGGGGATTTGTTTTGCTTGACTAAGCCATACTTTCGATTTCAGCCGTTTTTTTTGGGATGTCGGGCGGCCGGAATTGCGCTATGCTATATAGAAGGAAGCCGCGTAGGAAGAGAGGAAGAAGCACCATGAGCGCGATCGATTATCCGCAAGCCTATATCGATTTTTTGGCCGAGTATTACGGTTCGCGGGATTATTTCGAATGTCATGAAATTATGGAGGAATATTGGAAGAAAGACGAAATGCCGGAGTACCGGACGTGCTGGCTCGTGCTCATTCGGGTCGCGGTATGCCAGTACCATTCCCGGCGAGGGAATCGGACCGGCGCGATCAAGCTGATGGGCAAAGCGGCGAATGAAGCGGAGCCCGCGCTGTTCGACCGGCTGGGCATCGACGGCGGCGAGCTGGCGGAGCTGTTGCGGCGTACCGTGCGAGAATGGGGCGAACCGGGTGCGAATTACCGGGATATCGACCTGCCGATTCGCGACGAACGCTTGCTGTGCGCCGCAAGGCAGCGCTGCATGGAGCTAGGCTATACCTGGAGCCTGCCGGGGCTGGAAGCCGGAGAAGAAATCGTTCACCGCCACTTGACGAGGGATCGGGAGGAGGTCGTCCTGGCTCGGGCGGAATCCGCCCGGCGCAAGGCGCTCAGCCGCGGGATTCGAGAGCCCGATACCCGTCCGTGACGACTTCGAGTTCGCCTGAGTCGGGGTGGATGATCAGGCCGTGAACCGGCGTGCCAGGCGGAAGCAGAGGGTGGTTGCGGACGATGTCCACGCTGTTCTCGACGCTCTCGCGGACGCTGTCGAAGCCGGTCAGCCAGCGGTATAGATTAATGCCGGAGTGGCGGAGCGTATGGATCACGTTCTCGGGAATACCGCGAGCCTGCATGTGGCGAACGACCTCGTCGGGGTCGATACCGGTCATGCCGCAGTCGTGATGGCCGACGAGAAACACTTCGTTGGCGTGCAGCTCGTACAACGCCACGAGCACGCTCCGCATAATGTTGCCGAACGGGGAAGTAATGATGGCCCCGGCGTTCTTGATGAATTTGGCGTCGCCGTTTTTCAGGTTCATCGCCTTCGGGAGCAGCTCCGTCAGTCGCGCGTCCATGCAGGTGACGACGACGATTTTTTTCTCCGGCGGCCGATTCGTCGTCAAGTATTGCTCGTACTCTTTGTCTTCGACGAATCGTTTGTTGAAAGTCAATATCTCATCCATTTTGCCCAAAAGAAAATCTCCTTCATGATGTTTTGTCTTGTTCCGGCCTATAGCGCCGCCGTTCTTCTGTCCTCCAGCCTGAGCTGGTTGCTGTAGATTTGGCCGTCGCTGGCCAGCTTAAACGCGCGCTTGGAAGGGTCGTAGGACACCCGCATCCGCTCGTCGAAGATCACCTCGTGACGTTTCTCGTACCACACCTCGACGCCGTTGCTTTCCGCCTGCAAATCTCCGTTTTCCGGTTCCTTGATCAGCCATAGCGCCGCGACTCCGTTCATCGCGCAGCCGCATCCCTCGGAGTCCGATACCAGTTTCCAAATGCTCGCCTCTTGACCGTATCGGGCCGCAATCTCCGTCAAGGCCGCCTCGCTCCACTCTAAGATCATCTCGTTTCCCTCTTTTCTCCGGGTTCTACAGTAAGTTGATTATAAATATTGCGGGGAGTATGATCAAGAAGACAATATTCAGTCGAGAAAGGTTGTGCCTTCCCTATGAGCAGCGCCGATTCGATCGTATCGTTGCCGCTGAAGCGGTTTCGGGAATTGACGGGTCAAATGAAACAATACGAGGAAATTTTGGGTCTGGTTTATTGGGATATGAGAACCGGAGCGCCGCGCAAAGGCATCGATCGGCGTTCGGAAGCGGTGGGGGCGCTGTCCGCGGAGACGTTCAGGCTGTCGACATCGGCGGAGATGGGCGAGTTGCTGCAACAGTTGAATCAGCCGGAGCAGTTGGCCGAACTGGGCGAGATCGATCGTCGGCTCGTCGAAGAGACGGCGAAGGATTACGAGCGCAATCGGCGCATTCCGCCCGATATGTACCGGGAGTACGTCGTGCTGACCTCCCAGTCGGAGTCTGCTTGGGAAGAAGCGAAGGCGAGCGACGATTTCGAAAACTTCGTTCCGTATTTGGAGAAAATCATCGACTATAACCGCAAATTCATCGAGCTGTGGGGCGTAAAAGCTACGCCGTACGATACGCTGCTGGATATGTACGAGCCCGGACTGACGACGGAGGAGCTGGATCGGCTGTTCGGCGAGCTGAGAGCGAGGCTCGTGCCTCTGGCCGAGAAAATCGCTTCATCCGGCAACCGACCGGACACTACTTTCCTGGTCGGCGAGTTCGACAAGGAGGCCCAGAAGAAGTTCAGCAGGCTGATTTTGAAGGAGATGGGCTATGACTTCGAGGCCGGCAGGCTGGACGAGAGCGTGCATCCGTTCGCGACCGGGTTGAACAAGAACGACGTGCGCATTACGACGCGCTATTTGCCGGACGACTTGACGAGCGCGCTGTTCGGTACGATTCACGAGGGCGGCCATGCGCTTTACGAACAGAACATCAACGACGAGCTTGCGGATACGCCGCTTTGCACGGGTACGTCGATGGGCATTCACGAATCGCAATCCCGGCTGTGGGAAAACATGGTCGGACGCAGTCTCGGTTTCTGGTCGAAATATTTGCCGTCGCTGAAGGCGCATTTTCCGGGGCGGCTTGATGACGTGTCGGCGGAGGCGTTCTATCGCGGCATTAACGTGGTGGAGCCGTCTCTGATTCGGATCGAAGCGGACGAACTGACGTATAACTTGCACATCATGATCCGTTACGAGATCGAGAAGATGCTCTTTAATGAAGATTTGAATCCGCGCGACCTGCCGGAGGTGTGGAACCGCAAGTACGAAGAGGCGCTTGGCGTCACGCCGCCGAGCAACGCGTTGGGCGTCCTTCAGGACGTGCACTGGTCGGGCGGGGCTTTCGGCTACTTTCCGTCCTACTCGCTGGGCAATATGTACGCGGCGCAGATTATGGACATCGCGCGCAAAGAGATTCCCGATCTGGACGAGCAGATCGCTTCCGGGCGATTGCTTCCGCTCAAGGACTGGCTGACGGACAAGGTGTACCGGTACGGCAAGCTGCAGCGTCCGGCCGAGATTATCGAACGGATTAGCGGCCAGCCTCTGCGATCCTCTTATTTGTGCGATTACTTGGAAAATAAATACCGGGAAATCTATCGATTGAAATAGACCGACCGAAAAACGGAAGTCAACTTCCGCCCATGCGATCATACAATGAAACGTATAAGTTCAAGTCGGTGCATGGATACTTTTTTGTCACTCTAGACGAATGTCCTGCATAGACTTTAAGTGACTTGATCGTATGGAGGAGGTCTACCGAAATGGCTATTGCGGATAAACGGCTGCAGCGCAGGGAAATCATCACGAAAGCGGTTTGCGGCAAAGGCCGTAAGTTCTCGACGATTACCCACACCGTAACGCCGCCGCATCACCCGACCAGCATTCTGGGCGCGTGGATCATCAACCACCAGTATGAGGCGGTGAAATCGGGGAACGGGATCGAAGTCATCGGGTCTTACGATATCAACATCTGGTATTCGTACAGCAAAAACTCGCAAACCGACGTAGCGAAAGAGACGATCTCCTACGTGGAGCACGTTCCCTTGTCCTACGTCGATCCGAGGCACCGCGCCTCCACCGAAGAAGTCTCCGCGGACGCAACGCAGGAGCCTAATTGCGTGGAAGCGACGGTCAGCTCGAACGGCACTTCCGTCCTGATCCGCGTCGAACGGGAATTCGCCGTGGAAATGGTGGCGGAGACGAAAGTGCATGTCATCGTCGATCCGGTCGGGGGAGACGACGACGGCAAAGACGTCGATTTCGGCGTGGGCGAAGATGCGGATTACGAGGATCTCGATTCCGATCTCCTGGAAGACGATTTGTGATCGGTTCGATCATCGACCGGTACTTAAGTCTATGCAGACGCGGATCAAAAGTCGAGGGCGGATGCCCTGTCGAAACAACGGGATTAGCCTGATTGCAGCAGGGGCGAACAAGGGGAAGGGTCATTCGGCTTCGGCGTTCATGCGCCGCCTGCGGGACGGCCCTTCCCGCGTTTGGATGGGGGGAGCCGGATGGCGCATAGGGTCGGCGCGCTAAAAATGTGGATCGCCGGCATCGGAGCCGGGGCGGGAGAATGGAAGGAACTGGCGCTTGCGGCTCGCATTCCTGTGCTGCGGACTCTAGCGGACGCCGGGCCCGACGATTGCGTTATCGTAGCCGGCGAGCGGCGGGGTGTTAAAGCGGGGAATTCCGTTAAGACGGCACGATCGGACGAGGCAGGAACGGCGGCTGCGCCGGGCGCTTCGTCGGTATCCCCTTGGCTCATGAACGATGCCGCGTCTGACATGACCGCGCTGACAAGCCTCGAGCTGGAGAGGAGGCTGCGGCGAGAGGGCGTGTCCGCAACAATCGGGGAGTCGGGCGGCGCCATGACTTTGAACGTTGCCGTATGGGGTCTGAATGCTTTGGAGATGCGCAGGACGGCGGCTGGCGGCGCAATGGTTAATGTCGTTAAGTATAAGGCCGGCGACGCATGGCAGACGCCGATTTCGGACGAGCATGCGCTATGGAAACCCGCCGAGAGACTGGCCGTTCGCGCCATCTACGCGTTAGGTCTCGATTTCGGACAAGTTCAACTGCGCGTCAGCGACCGGGGCAGACTCGCCGTCATCGGAATCGATCCGCGACGGCTGTCGCTTCTTGCTCCCGAAGGGAAACGCAAATGGCGCGAAGCCGCGGGCGCTTTCGCGGAGGAATGGGCGCGAGAGACGACGGGAGCGGGTCCGCGCACGCTGCTCGGGGCGGATCCCGAGTTCGTGCTCCTCTCGTCCGCCGGGCGCGTCGTACCGGCATCCCGCTACTTTCCTCTCGACGGCGAAGCGGGATGCGATTCGGTGCGCGTTCGCGGCGAGAAAATATGGCCGCTCGTCGAGCTCCGCCCGCGGCCCTCTCCGGAACCGGCCCAACTGACCGCGGCTCTGCACGGCTTGATGCGCAAAGCGGCCGGACGTACCGCCGGAACCGGCTTGAAGTGGCGTGCCGGGGCGTTGCCCGTTCAGGGCCTGCCGCTAGGCGGGCACGTGCACGTGAGCGGCGCGGCTCTGCACGGCGAGCGGCTGCGCGCGCTCGACAATGCGGTGGCGCTGCCGCTTCGGCTGCTGGAGCCGCAGGGCGCGGGGAGCCGCCGTCCGCGCTACGGCGCGCTCGGCGACGTAAGGCGCCAGCCCCACGGCGGCTTCGAGTACCGCACGCCGCCGAGCTGGCTCGTATCCCCGAGACTTGCCCTCGGGGTATTCGCGCTGGCGAAGGTCGCGGTCGAGCATTCGCGCGAGCTGGCATCACGGGGCCGGCCGTTGGACGAGGAGCGGGTCCGCGAGGCATTCTACGCGGGCGACCGCGAGACGCTGCTGGCCGCGGTCGGACGGATGCGCCGGTCGCTTGCCGGAACGACGGGCTATGGGACGTACCGGGAAGCGATCGACTTCGTGTTCGATGCGATCGGGAGGGGACGGAGCTGGGACGAGAACGCCGACATTCGCGCGAAGTGGCGGATTCCGGTGCGCTGACGAAAACGCAAGCCCGGCCTCCGCGATAACGGCTGTCTTTTGGGACAACCTATTCCTTGACGCGAAGCGGAGCGAAATTTTCTAGGACGGGTGAAAAGCGCGCGAAGGCGGACAGACTATGAAAGGATGCATGAATGCATGGGGGATGGAACAGCGTATGAACGACAGAAGCATCGAAACGGCGGATAAACGGAACGCGGAGACGGACATTATTCGCAGGAAAAGGGAGCATATCGAAATCTGCTTGCGAGAGGATGTGGAAGGCTGGGGCGAAGGAACGGGATTCGACCGTTACCGCTTCCGGCATCTTGCGCTTCCCGAGCTTGATTTTGCCGAGATTCGGCTAGACGGTTTTTTTCTGGGGCGCGGCCTGAAGGCGCCGTTCTTCGTCAGTTCGATGACAGGCGGAACGGACGAAGCGGGACGCATCAACGTCCGGCTCGCGGAAGCGGCGCAGCGCCGAGGATGGGCGATGGGGCTCGGGTCGCTTCGCGCGGCGATCGAAGCGCCGGACTCCGCGGCGTCCTTCCAAGTGAGGAGCGTTGCCCCCGACGTGCCGCTGCTCGCGAATTTGGGCGCCGTGCAGTTGAACTGCGGCTACGGCATCGACGAATGCCGCCGGGCCGTGGACTTGACGGGCGCGGACGCGCTCGTTCTTCATCTTAACGGCATGCAGGAGGTGTTTCAGGATGGCGGCAATACCGATTTTCGAGGGCTGCTGCGACGGATTTCCGCTTTGTGCAAGGAAGCCGAGTTCCCGGTCGGCGTGAAGGAGGTCGGCATGGGGATCGACGGGGAGACGGTCCGGACCCTCGCCGAACTGGGAGTATCCTTCGTGGACGTGGCGGGTGCCGGCGGCACCTCTTGGATCAAGGTCGAGAAATATCGGACGAAGGATCGTCTGAGAAGAAAGGCGGCGGACGCATTCGAGGAGTGGGGCAATCCGACGGCGGAATGCGTCCGGGAAGCGAGAGAGGCGGCGCCGGATACGACTCTGATCGCGAGCGGGGGCGCGGCAAGCGGCGTCGACGCCGCCAAAGCGCTGGCGCTCGGCGCGGACGCCGTCGGGTTCGGAAGGGCGCTGCTCGCGCCCGCGCTCGATTCCGCGGAGGCGCTGGACGAGTTGTTCGCTCGGATCGAGTTCGAGCTGAGGGCGGCGATGTTCGGCATCGGCGCCGGAAGCTTGTCGGAGCTTCGGGGCACGAGGCGTCTTGTTCGGCGGGAAGGCAACGGTTGAATGATCCCGCAAGGCGACTCTATCGCGAGTCCGGAGGAGGACAGCGGCCGAATAGTTACGAGAGGCGGCTCTATCTCCGAGGTCGGCGGAAGGCATCGGTTGAATAGTTGCGCTAGGAGACTCCGTCGCGAATTCGTAGGAATGCGTCTACGTAAAGTCGCGCCGGACGACTCTTTCGTTTTGTCTAGGGCGGGGTGTCCCGGTCCCTCCCGATTTGATATAATGAGATATTGAACTTTGCACTGTTGCAAAATACCGGGAGGAAGACCATGGCTGGATATACCCCCATGATGGAGCAGTATTTATCCGTCAAAGCGACGGCGAAGGACGCTTTGCTGTTTTTCCGCTTGGGCGATTTCTATGAAATGTTTTTCGAAGACGCGATCACGGCGTCGAGAGAATTGGAGATTACGCTGACGGGACGGGGAGCGGGCCAGGAGGAACGGGTTCCGATGTGCGGAGTGCCGCACCATTCGGCGGAAGGATACATAGCGAGATTGGTAGAGAAAGGCTACAAAGTCGCCGTATGCGAGCAAGTCGAGGATCCGGCCAGCACGAAAGGCGTCGTTCGGCGCGAGATCGTCCGCATCGTGACCCCGGGAACGGTAATGGACGCGAAGCTGGTCGGAGACGCCTCGAACAACTTTATCGTAGGGGCGGCTTCGCAAGGGGGGCGTCTTGGCATCGCGGCGTGCGACCTGACGACCGGGGAGCTGTATTTAACCTCGTTCGCGCTGTCGTCCGAGGCGATCAACAACGTGCTGAACGTGTACCGGCCGTCGGAGGCGGTCGGGGACGAAGCGGCGATCGCGGCGATCCGGGAGACGCTGCAACCGGCCGGCCGCGTCTTGCCCGCGACGGTGCGCGAAGAAGCCGGGACGGACAAGCTGGCCGCGCAATTTCCGGAAGAGCCATGGAACGCGCACGAACCGGTGCGCCAGTCGGCGGTCGCTCGTCTTATCTCCTATCTGGAAGAGACGCAGAAGAGATCGCTCGCGCACCTGCGCTCGGTCAAAGCTTACGATACGGAAGCTTACATGTCGCTCGACGCTTTTACGCGTCGCAACCTCGAGCTGACGGAAACGATTCGCGACCGTTCCCGCAAAGGATCGCTGCTCGGGCTGCTGGATCGCACCCGTACGGCGATGGGCGCGCGGCTGCTCAAACGCTGGATCGACCAGCCGCTGCTCAGCCGCGAGGAAACCGAGCGCCGGCTCGACGCGGTCGATGCGCTGAATCGCGATTGGATCAAGCGCAAGGAGCTTCGGGACGAGCTGGGCGAAGTGTACGACCTGGAGCGACTGGCCGGACGAATCGCCTACGGGACGGCCAACGGGCGAGATCTGAACGCGCTTAAAAACTCGCTGAGGCGCATTCCCGCCATCCAGGGGCTGTGCGAGGGCATGGGCGCGGCCCCTCTCGACTCCCTTACTCAAGGCATGGACGCCTGCGAGGATATCGCGTCGGCGATCGAGGCGGCGATCGCGGACGAGCCTCCGACGACGCTTAAGGACGGCGGTCTCATTCGCTCCGGCTACGACGCTAAGCTCGACGAACTGAGGGAGGCGAGCCAGAACGGCAAGCAATGGATCGCCGAGCTGGAGCGGCGCGAACGCGAGGCGACGGGCATCAAGTCCCTCAAGATCGGGTTCAACAAAGTGTTCGGCTACTATTTGGAAGTGACCCGCGCCAATCTGGCGAGCCTGCCGGAGGGGCGCTACGAGAGAAAACAGACGTTGGCCAACGCCGAGAGGTTCGTCACTCCGGAGCTGAAGGAGAAGGAAGCGCTCATCCTCGAAGCGGAAGACCGGATGTTCGACCTCGAATACGAGACTTTCATCGCTCTCCGCGACCGGATCGCGGGGCAGATGCAGCGGCTGCAGCGACTGGCGGAGAGCGTCGCCGCGCTCGACGTGCTGCAGTCGTTCGCCGAAGCCAGCGCGGAACGGCGCTACACGCGACCGAGCTGGACCGACGGGGACGGCTACGATCTGATCATCGAAGAAGGACGCCATCCGGTCGTGGAGTCGGTGAACGAGAACGGCGTGTTCATCGCCAACGATACATCGCTGACGACGGAGGGCGGCCCGATACTGCTCATCACGGGACCGAACATGGCCGGGAAGAGCACGTATATGCGCCAGGTGGCGATGATCTGCCTGATGGCGCAGATCGGCTGCTTCGTTCCGGCCCGCCGGGCGGTGCTGCCGTTCGTCGACCGGATCTTTACGCGGATCGGAGCGGCCGACGACCTTGTCGGAGGACAGAGCACGTTCATGGTCGAGATGAAGGACATTCAGATCATGACCGAGCAGGCGACGTCCCGCAGCCTCATCATTATCGACGAACTGGGACGCGGCACTTCGACGGACGAAGGCATGGCGATCGCCCAAGCGGTCATTGAATACGTTCATCATCATATCGGCTGCAAGGCGCTCGTCTCGACGCATTTTCACGAGCTGGCGCATCTCGAGTCGTCGCTGTCCGGTCTGCGCAACGGCTGCATGGCGGTGAAGGAGAGCGCGGACGGCGTCACGTTCCTGCGCAAGCTCGTGCCCGGCGCGGCGGATTCGAGCTACGGCATCTATTGCGCGCAGCTCGCCGGTTTGCCGGGGACGATCGTCTCCAGAGCCTACTCGCTGCTGAACGATCGCGCCGCGGGTGCGGCAGCGGCGCCCCTGCCCGATCGGACCGCACCGCGAACCCAAGCGGTTCAAGAAGCGGCCGCGGCATACGGCGGGCCGCCTTCGCTGCCGATCGTGCAGCTCAGCCTGTTCCCGGAGGAAGGCCCGCCCGCGAAGCCGGCCAAGCCGGCTGCGGGCGACAAGGTGCTCGACAAACTCAGGAAGCTCGACGTCATGAGAATGACGCCGATGCAAGCGTTGGAATGGCTGAACGACGCAAGAAACCAATTGACGGAAAGCGGGGGAGCGTCATGAACCTGATCAGAAAAATCAAACATTCCATCGTACTGCTGCTTACGTTCTCGTTATTTTTCGTATCCGTGCCCGCAGCCCTTGGCGCAACCGCCCAGCAGGTCGAAGAAGTGCGGGAGCTGCTCGAGCAGTATCATCTGAAGAATCCCGCGGATTCGGAGCTCGCGGACAAGGAAATCGACGAGATGGTCGACTCCCTGGACGATCCGTACACGCAATATTTCGACGACAAAGAGTGGAAGGCGTACAGCTCCGAGCTGGAGCAGACGTTCGTCGGCATCGGCATCGTCATGACGGAAGAGAGCGGCAAAGTCTACGTCGAAGACGTTATCGCCGACAGTCCGGCCGCATCGGTCGGCATTCTGGCGGGGGACCTGCTCGTCGGGGCGGACGGAAAATCGTTCGCGGGCAAATCGATGGCGGATATCCAGAAGGAAATTCGCGGCGAAGAAGGGACGGTCGTGGCGCTGTCCGTTTCGCGCGGCGGCAAAGCGCTTAAATTCAAAATTACGCGCAAGTCCGTTCACGTGCCGGTCGTCTCCGCCAAAATGCTGGAGCAAGGCGTCGGTTACCTCGCTCTGTCCAGCTTTACTTCGGATTCGGCCAAAGAGGTCAAGCGAGAGCTGGAGAAGCTCGAAAAGAACGGATTGTCCTCCCTGATCCTGGATTTGCGCAACAACGGCGGCGGCTACGTCAACGCCGCCCAGGAGATCGCCGGTCTCTTTATCGAGGAAGGCGTGCTGGCGCATATGAGGGATCGCGACGGGAACGACGAGCCGCTCTCCATCTCCGGTACGGCGAAGCCGTATGATGTCGTTATTCTCGTCAACGGGAATACGGCGAGCGCTTCGGAGCTGCTGTCGGGGGCGCTGAGGGATTACGGCGTGGCCCGGCTTGTCGGAACGAAAACGTACGGCAAGGGCGTCGTGCAGTCGCTCATCTCGCTCAAGAGCGGAGGCGTGCTGAAAGTCACGATCCAAGAATATTACACCCCGAAGGGGAAAAAGGTCGATCAGGTCGGCTTGGCGCCGGATTTGGCCCGGAGCGGAGCCGCGGAGCAGCTGATCGGAGCGTTCCGCCTGGCGGGAGGAAAGAAGCTGTCCGTGAGCTGGCAGAACGGCGTCCTGACGGTGAACGGCGTGCGCATGTCGCAGCCGGACGCCGCTAGGAAGGAAGGCAAGCTGTGGTACGTCAATCTGAAGGTGGGGGCCGAGATTGCCGGAGCCAAGCTGACTTACGACGCGAAGGGCCGCGCGTACACGCTAACCAAAGGCAATCAGAGAGAGACGATCAAGGCCGACGACCCTCGCGTGAAAATCAAAGACGGACGAACGAGCATCGACGTCCGCCTGCTGGCGAAATGGTTTAAAGACGTCACCTTCTCGTCTTCGGGCGAATCGCTGAAGCTGGGCTCGCGGTAATCGAGGCGAACGTCGAGATGAAGGAAGGAGGAGGACGGCATGGGAATCATTCGCCCGCTTGACGAGCATCTGGCGAACCAGATCGCCGCGGGAGAGGTCGTCGAACGGCCGGCTTCCGTCTTGAAGGAACTGATCGAGAACGCGGTCGATGCCGGGGCAAGCCGGATCGACGTATCCGCCGAGGAAGGCGGCTTGCAGCTGCTCAGGGTGGCGGACAACGGCGGCGGCATTCATCCCGAAGACATGCTGATCGCTTTCCAGCGCCATGCAACGAGCAAAATCTCTACGGACAAAGATCTGTTCCAGATCGCGACGCTAGGCTTTCGCGGCGAGGCTCTGCCGAGCATCGCGGCGGTCGCCAAGGTCAAATGCGTCAGCGCGACGGACGACGGCGGGCTGGGCAGCTTGCTGGAGATCGAAGCCGGGACGATCGTCGCCAGCCGCGAGACGAACGCGCCCAAAGGCACGGAGATGGTCGTCAAAGAGATTTTTTACAATACGCCGGCGAGGCTTAAATACATGAAGACGATCCAGACCGAGCTAAGCCATTTGTCCGATATCGTTTACCGGCAAGCGCTCGCCAGACCGGATATCGCCTTTACTTTCTCGCATAACGGCAACGTGCTGCTGAGAACGCCCGGCACCGGCGATCTTCGCCAAGTGGTGGCGGCGATCTACGGGACGGCGTCGGCGAAGGCGATGATCGAACTGCGGGAGGACAACCCGGACTATACGCTCTCCGGGCTGGTCGCCATGCCGTCGGAGACGAGGGCGAACCGCAACGCGCTGACCGCCCTTGTCAACGGGCGCTACGTCCGCAGCCAAGCGATCGTGCAGCCGCTGCTG
This sequence comes from Bacillota bacterium, assembly GCA_023418755.1. Taxonomy (GTDB): domain Bacteria; phylum Bacillota; class Bacilli; order Paenibacillales; family Paenibacillaceae; genus Cohnella. The sequence continues at coordinate 28,617 of JAEZZE010000044.1, forward strand.
CAAGCCTACCACACGCTGCTGCCGCTGCATCGCTATCCGCTGGCCGTGCTCGACTTGCGGATGCATCCGACGCTTGTCGACGTCAACGTTCACCCCGCCAAGCTGGAGGTTCGCTTCAGCAAGGAGGCCGAGCTGCGCTCCTTCGTGGAAAGCTCGGTCAAGAAGGCGCTGAGCCGTCAAACGTATATCCCATCGGGAACGGCCGTGCGTACCCCGAAGGCGAACACCTGGGTACAGGAGCAAATCCGCTTCCGGCTTCCGCCCGTAAGGGAGGAAGCCGACCGGGAGCAAGCCCCGCTGCCAGAACCGCCGGCAGCCGCCAACGATGCCGCGAATCCGCCGTTGGAACCCGGCGAGCGCGTCCGGACAACGGCCGCGGTCAAGGAGACGGCCGCGGCCTACGACTGGCAGTCCCCTCCCC
>JAEZZE010000005.1 GCA_023418755.1 Bacillota bacterium
CGATCAGCGCGGACAATACGATCATCGGCAGAGCCTCGATAAATCTGGCATCCTTTAATTCCGCGTGCTTCTCCGACAATTCCCCGTAGGTAATGGAGAGAACGCTGCGCAGCACGTAGATAGCGGCTAGAAGAACGCCCAGCACGCCGATCGCCGTCAGCACCTTCATCGAACCGAACAGACCGAGGAACGAGAGGAACTCGCCCACGAAGCCCGACAGGCCCGGCAATCCGAGGGAAGCGAGCCCCCCGAGCAGCAAAATGCCGGCCGTGAACGGCATCGCTTTGGCCAAGCCGCCCAGCTCGCCCAGCTCCGTCGTGCCCGTACGCTCGTACAGGCTGCCGACGATCAGGAACAGCAGCGCCGAGATCAGGCCGTGGGACACCGATTGGAAGATCGCCCCTTGCAGGCCGACTTCCTCCAAGGAAGCGATGCCCAGCAGCACGATGCCCATGTGGCTAATGCTGGAGTACGCCAAGACAAGCTTGAAATCCCTCTGCACGCAGGCAAGCACCGCCCCGTACACGATGTTGATGACGCCGAGTACGGCTAGTACCGTCGCCCACGAGCCGGTCTGATCCGGGAACAAGCCCGCCCCGAACCGAATCAGTCCATAGACGCCCATTTTCAACAAAATGCCGGAGTGGATCATGACGATCGCCGGAGGCGCCTCCGTATGAACCTTGAGCATCCAGGTGTGGAACGGGAATATCGGCACCTTGATGCCGAACGCGACGAGCAGCAGCACGAAAGCCGCCCAGCGCATATTGTCCGAGAGGAACCAAAGCGGCTCCACGGCGTTGTTGGCGTAAGCGCCCGCATCGTTCAAATTGCCTAGCAGGATGTCGTAGCTTCCGGAGAACACCCAATTCGCGTTGTCCGCGGAACCGAAGCCCAGCGTCGCGATCAGAATCAGGAACGAGAACAGCATCGCCGCCGATCCCAATCCGTTATAGACGAGGAACCGCGTTGCCGCCTTTTCCCGTCCGTAATACCCCCATATGCCGATCAGGAAAAACATCGGAATCAGCGTCACTTCGAAGAAAATGAAGAATAAGACCAGATCCCGCGCCAGGAATACTCCGTAGATTCCCGTGAGCAGCAGAAGAAACAAGAAATAGTAAGTCTTGCGGCGTTTCTGAATGTGTACCGAAGCAAGGGCGGCCATCGTAGAGACGACGCTCGTCAGCAGCAGCAGCGGCATCGAGATGCCGTCGACCGCCAGATGATATTCGAAGCTGAGCTTCAGGGATTCGATCCCCTGCCCCAACGCTTCGATGTTCAGCGGAATCGCCAGCCATTCCGCCTGCTCCGTGTAGGCCGCCCCTCCCGCGGAGGGCTGGTAGGAAGCATACAGCCACAAGGTCAGAATAAGCGGAATCAGCGTGAAGACGATCGCGGTCCCGCGAATCCAATGGCTTTTTGCGCTTGGCAGCAGGAGCGCGACGAGCGCGCCGAGCAGCGGAACGAACGTAATCAGGGATAGAACCGGCAGGTCCTCCAGCATTACCAGAACCTCCTTCCGGCGATCGCCAGCATCAGAATCACGATGCCGACGACGGCGGTCAGCGCGTAAGCTTGAACTTGCCCGCTCTGCAGCCTGGAATTCAGCCTGCCGACCGCGCCGACCGTCAGGCCGGACAGCCGGACGAGACCGTCGACCACGTAATCGTCGAACAGCTCGAGCAGCTTGCCCAATCCTTGGAGCGGTTTGACGAATGCGGCCTGGTAGAACTCGTCGATATAATATTTTCTCTCGAGCACTTTAACCAGTCCCGGAACGCGGGAAGAGACGGCGTCTCTGCGGATCGTCCCCTTGGCGTACATCAGCCAGCCGATATAGATGCCGAGCAGTCCGACGGCCGCCGATACGATCATCACCAGACCGCTGACGTGATGCTCCGCGTCCGCTCCGATCAGCCACGAGCCTAGCCAACCGTTGAACGGCGTCTCCACGAAACCCGCCACGACCGCCAGCACGGCGAGCGCGATCAACGGAATCGTCATGACGGACGGGGATTCCTTGGCCTCCTGCCCATCCTTCGGCTTGCCCGCGAAGACGAGGAAGAACAGCCTCGCCATGTACAAGGCGGTGAAGAACGCGGCGATCAGGCCGATGACGAACAGGATCGGCTGTTCCTTCAAGGCGATGGTCAGAATGGCGTCCTTGGACCAGAAGCCGGATAACGGCGGAATGCCCGACAGGGCGAGCGCCCCGATGCCGAACGTCCAGGCCGTGATCTTCATCTTGCCGCCGAGGCCGCCCATCTCGCGGATATCCTGCGTATGTACGCTGTGGATGACGCTGCCCGCCCCGAGGAATAGCAACGCTTTGAAAAACGCGTGCGTGAACAGGTGAAACATCGCTCCCGTCACCGACCCGACGCCCAGCGCCAGCATCATATAGCCGAGCTGGCTGACCGTCGAGAAGGCGAGAATGCGCTTGATGTCGTTCTGCGCCAACCCGATCGTCGCGGCGAAGATCGCCGTGAACGCTCCGACGATCGCTACCGTGGTCATCGCGACCTGCGACGCTTCGAAAATATCGAACGTACGGGCCACCAGGAACACGCCGGCCGCGACCATCGTGGCCGCGTGGATCAAGGCGCTGATCGGCGTAGGGCCTTCCATCGCGTCCGGCAACCAGACGTGCAGCGGGAATTGTCCCGATTTGCCGACGGCCCCAAGGAAGATCAGCAGAGCGATCAGAGTCGTAATCCCCGTGGAGATGACTCCTCCTTGCGTACCGAACACGTTATGAATCGCGGTAAAGTCCAGCGCGTTCCCCGGCATGTACCAGAACAGCAGCAGAATCGCGACCAAGAGCCCTAGATCTCCGATCCGGGTCACGATGAACGCCTTCTTGGCCGCCGCCTTCGCTTCCGGCTTACGATACCAGAACCCGATGAGCAGGAACGAGCATACCCCGACCAGTTCCCAGAAAATATAGAAGGTTAACAGATTGTCGGCCAGCACCAAACCCAGCATCGAGCTCGTAAACAAAGCCACATAGGCGTAGAAAGTCGAGATTCTCTCGTCTTTCTTCATATATCCGTGCGAATA
>JAEZZE010000036.1 GCA_023418755.1 Bacillota bacterium
ATCATACCACTGTAAAGCCTGCGTCATGCAAATGTTAACGCAGCGTAAAATAGGATCGTCCGCTTTACGGCTGCAGCAGCGGCAGTTCCAAAATAAACGTCGATCCCGCGCCCACCGTGCTCTCCACCCGTATCGTTCCGCGATGCAGCTCGGTCAGATGCTTGACGATGGATAACCCCAAGCCGGTGCCTCCGGAGCCGCGCGAACGGGCTTTGTCCACGCGGTAAAACCGTTCGAATATGCGAGGGATGTCCTTCTTCGGAATGCCGATTCCGGTATCCGATACCGTTATTCGCACCCATTCCTCTTCCCCGTCTTCCGTTCCCGCGATCTCCGCGCGCACTTTCACTTTGCCGCCTTCCGGCGTGTAATTGATTCCGTTCTGCATCAAGTTCATCACGATCTGGCCCAGACGGTCTTCATCCGCTTCGAGGAACAAGCCTTCCTCGGATTGCACGTCGAGCTCGATGCTCTTCTTCCCCGCATCCGGCGACAGCAGCTCGGTCATTCTTCCGAGAAACGCCGGGAGATCGATCGGCGAAAATTGCAACGGCGCACGTCGGGACTCGATCTTGGACAGCTCCAGAATGTCCCCGATCAGCCGGTTCAAGCGATCGCTCTCGTCCTGAATAATCGTCAGGAACGACTTCGCCGTCTCCTCGTCGTTCATCGCTCCCGCGAGCAGCGTCTCCGCGAAGCCTTTGACCGCGGCCACCGGCGTCTTCAGCTCATGGGAAACGTTGGCGACGAACTCGCTGCGCATCCGTTCCAGACGTCGGATCGCGGTCACGTCCTGCAGAACGAGCAGCAGGCCTTGGGCGTCGTCTCCGCTCATCGTCATCGGCACGATATGAATTTCCAGCAGCCGTTCCTCCGGATAATACACCGTCAGCTCTTCGTGAACGGTAACCGGCTGTTCGAGCACTTCCTTGATCAAGTTGACCAGCTCGTAATGCTGGCGGATTTCGGCGAAGCTTCGGCCGACGCGCTCGCGGGTGGAGCTGCCGAGAAACTGCTCCGCATTGCGGTTGTACAGCGTGATTTTTCCGTCGGGCGCGATCATGACGACGCCGGTCGTCATATTGTCGAGCACGCTCTGCAGACGCGTTCCGTTGCCGCGGATTTCGTCGAGCTGGTCCTGCAGGCTGGACGCCATCGCGTTCAGCGCCCGGGCCAGCTCGCCCACCTCGTCTTTGCCGCCCTCGGGCACGCGAGTCGCATAGTCCATATTGGCCATCCGCTTCGCTGCCGAAGTCATCCGTTCCAACGGACGCGTCACGCCGAGCGCGACGCGGTAGCTGACCGCTCCGGCCACGACGAACAGCAGGAGCAAGCCGAAAATAAGCGCCAGCCACATGTTGTCCAAGCTGCGCTCGACGTCGCCGAGGCTCATCGCGAGACGCACGACTCCCGGCGCGCTGTCGCCGTCTTGCGCGTCCGCCTTGACCGCCACGTACATCATTCGTTCTTTCAAGGTATCGCTATACCGAATGCTGCTGCCCGATCCCGTCGCAAGCGCTTCGCGCACTTCTATCCGGTCCAGATGGTTGTTCATCGTCCCGGGGTCGTGGTCGGAGTCGCCTATGACCGTTCCGTCCGGCCGGATATAAGTGATGCGCATCTCCGCGATCTCTTTGAATCTCCGGGCCTGCTCCTGCAAATATTCTTCCGCTTGGACGGCGTCCCGCGTATCCGGCCACGGCACGGCCGCGTTCAGGACATGCAGCTCGCGAATCATATGATCGCGCAAATCCGCTTGATGGTTCTTCCGGTAGGAATTGCCCATGAGCAGGCCGGCCGCCAGCACGGAGGAACCGATCAGCAGCACGAACAGAACGGTAAGCTTGAGGCGAAACTTAGTCATAGCCGCGGTTGCGCTCCTTCTTCGTTACGCGAATACGGGATCCTTGAACTGCTCCAGCTTCGCTTTCGAGTCTTTGTCGACGTCGGCGTGCAGGCTGTTGCCGTGGGCGTCCATCGTGACGATCGCCGCGAAGCCTTCGACCTGAAGATGCCACATCGCCTCCGGAATGCCGAATTCCATGAAGTCGACGCCGTTCACCTTCTTGATGCATTCCGCATAGTACTGGGCAGCGCCGCCGACGGCGTTCAAGTACACCGCCCCATGCTCCTTAAGCGCTGCAAGGGTTTTCGGTCCCATGCCGCCCTTGCCGATTACCGCGCGCAAGCCGAACTTCTTCAGAATATCGCCTTGGTAAGGCTCCTCCCGAATGCTCGTCGTCGGTCCCGCCGCCTTTACGTGCCAGCCATCCTCGTCCTTGAGCATGACCGGCCCGCAGTGGTAAATAACGCCGCCGTTCAAGTCCAGCGGAGCGTCGTGGTCCATCAGATGCTTGTGCAGCGCATCGCGTCCGGTATGCATCTCGCCGTTCAGGATCACGACGTCGCCCACCCTCAAGCCTCGCACGTCCTCTTCCGTAAGCGGCATCTGCAGCACGATCTCTTTCCCTCTGGGCGCTTCGGCGGCTGCCGCCGACTTGTCCTGCATCGGCACGTTCGAGCCGCCCTCGTAGATCCAGCTCTTGATCTCGTGCGTGTCCCCGTCCAGCAGCACGCCCTGCCGGCGGTATGCCCAACAGTTATAGGCGACGGAGACGAAATAGCTGGCCGGAAGCCGGTTGGCCACGCCGACTTTGCAGCCGAGCAGCGTCACGTTGCCGCCGAAGCCCATCGTTCCGATGCCAAGCTGGTTCGCTTTGTCGAGCACATATTCCTCGAGCCGGGCAAGCTCCGGAATCGGGTTGACGTCGTCGACGTTGCGGAAGAGCTGCTGCTTCGCAAGCTCGTAGCCGGTCGTCCGGTCGCCGCCGATGCCGACGCCGATAAAGCCGGCGCTGCACCCTTGCCCCTGAGCCTGGTAGACCGCGTGAAGAACGCATTTGCGGATCCCGTCGAGGTCGCGGCCCGCTTTGCCGAGCCCTTCGATTTCGCACGGCAAGCTATATTGGATGTTTTTGTTCTCGCAGCCGCCGCCCTTGAGAATAAGACGAACGTCGATCTCATCGCGTTCCCATTGCTCGAAATGGATGACCGGGGTGCCGGGTCCCAGGTTGTCTCCCGTGTTCGCGCCCGTCAACGAATCGACCGAGTTGGTGCGCAGCTTTCCGTCCTTGGTCGCCCTGGCGATCGCATTGCGGATTTCCTTCTTCATAACGATCTGATTGGCGCCTACCGGCGTATGAACGACAAACGTCGGCATCCCCGTATCCTGGCAGATCGGAGAAACGTTGCACTCGGCCATTTCGATATTTTGCGCGATCGTGGACAGCGACAGTCCCGCGCGGGTAGCCCGGTCTTCCGCCTCTCGGGCGGCGGTTATGGCACGGCGGACATCCGCCGGAAGATTCGTGGACGTTTCGACGACGAGCTTATAAATGCTTTGTTCGAATGCGGATGACATAAGTGCGGAATCCCCTCTCTATTCGTTAACTCCTATACATTATATAATAGCATAGATAGCAGCGGTGGGAGAAAAGGAGCCCTGTTTCATGGCGAATCATTTTTTGGCTTATTTGTACCGGTTGCAGCATATCGAGCGTTGGAGTCTGATGAGGAACGCGAGCCCGGAGAACGTAGCCGAGCACTCCTTCCACGTTGCGCTGATCGCCCATTCCCTGGGCGTTATTGCACGGGAAATATACGGCCGGGAAATCCAGCCCGAGCAGCTCTCCGCTTACGCGTTATTCCATGATGCCACCGAAGTGTTTACCGGCGACATCCCGACGCCGGTGAAGCATCAGAATCCGCGGATTCTCGCCAATTTCCGCGAGATCGAAGCCATGGCCTCGGAGCGGCTGCTGGCCAACGTTCCCGAGAGCCTGCGCCCCAGCTATGCCCCTCTGTTCGCCAGACAGCCTGCCGATCCCCTGACGGCCAAGCTGTTGAAGGCGGCCGATCTTCTGGACGCCTATCTGAAATGCACCGGCGAATTGTCCGCCGGCAATCGCGAATTCGCCACCGCCCGCAAGCAGGCCGAAGAGAAGCTGAATCGGCTGGACCTGCCCGAAGTCAATTGGTTTCTCGCCCATCTGGCGCCGGGATTCGAACGCACGATCGACGAGCTATCCGATAACGAAGGAGATGACCTGACAACATGAAGCTAAAAGTATTCAAATCCCTATGGGGAATGGAGCATCTGCCGCTTGACGAAAGATTCGCGCGTATTTCGGCTGCCGGCTATGCCGGAGTCGAATGCGCGCCTCCCGGCCTGGACGAGGAACGGCAGTTCCGCGAACTGCTGGAGCGTTACGGACTGGAATACGCCTCGATGCTGTTTACAAACGGCGATCACATCGAGTCCTTCCGAAGCCAGCTCGAGCGGGCGGCCGCCTTCTCGCCGGTGCTGGTCAACGCGCACAGCGCGAAGGACGATATGCCTTACGAAGAGCAGCTGCGTTTCTACCGGCAAGCGGCGGAAATCGAACGTTCCGTTGGTTTCCCCGTCGTTCACGAGACGCATCGAGGACGGGCGATGTATACGCCGTGGACGACGGAGCGCCTGCTGGACGACGTGCCGGAACTGCGACTGTGCGCGGACTTCAGCCATTGGTGCGTCGTATGCGAATCGCTGCTCGAGGATCAGGCCGACAGAATGGCCAAAATAACGGCTCGCGCCTCATACGTTCATGCCCGCGTCGGCTACGCCGAAGGGCCGCAGGTCAATCACCCGGCCGCGCCCGAGCATGCCGACGCCCTTGCCGCGCATGACGCTTGGTGGCGCTCTATCGCCCGTCACAGGCGCGACCAGGGAGCGGATCAACTGATTATCGTTCCCGAATTCGGCCCTCCGGGTTACTTGCAGACGCTGCCGTTTACCCGCCAGCCCGTCTCCGATCTATGGGAAGTGTGCCTTTGGATGAAAAATTACTTGGAGAGCCGCTGGGACGAATGGTTGGCCTAATAAGAAAAAGGGATAAACGACGGAGGCTCATCCGTCGTTTATCCCTTTTTTTATAGTCTGTCCGGAACCTCGATGACTGCCGTCCCAGCGTCTCCGTTCTGCGCGAGCTCGATCCGCCATCGGCCGGACTCCGCCTCGTATTCCGCGGCCTTGACGGCTGGCGGAAACATTCCGGAGCCGCGGGGAGCTTCGAGCGCCTTGCGGATCGCTTCCGCTTCCGTCAAGTCGGCTCCTTCGGCTTTCGGCGGTTCGACGACTTCCACGCGGCTCGCTTTCCCTTGTCCCGGGTAAGATTCCGCGATGCCTCCCTCCGGCCATACCCGCACCCGCTGGCCGACTTCGAGCCCGGAACCGGCATTGGAGAACCAGGTCGCTTCGTAATAATGCGAGGCTCCGCCGTTCGCGCTGAAGTCTTTCTCCACGGAGCCTGTGACAAGAATTCTATTGCCTTCCATACCGACGATAAACCCCGCATAGACGAATTCCGAATGATCGGATGGCTGTCCGGAGGCTTTCGGCGTCCCCGTTCGTTCCCCGCAAGCCGCAAGCAGAAGAACGAACGCGGCCAGAATCGTCGGCAAGACGGCGCTCCTCATCCTCCTTTTCATCTCTCATTCGCCTCCCTTGTCCTTAGCCCTATTTCGGATAACAAACAGAGCAATAACGCCTCCGAGCGCGATAATCGAAACGGCCCACGGCCAGATCGAAGCCCCGTCTCCGATCCGTTGACCGCCGGATTTGTTCGGTTCGAGTCCCGCTCCCAGCTTTTCTAAGACGTCCCCGACTTGATCGATCGGTTTCGTCAGCTCGCAAATCCCCGTCTCCAGTCGTTCGGGAGACCCGTAAGCGGACACGATATAGCGGTCGCCCTGCTCGAAGTTTTCGTAACCGCAGCTTTCCGAACCGATCGCCGTATAGATCTTCGTCTGTTTGCCTAGATCGCCTTTCCACACCTTTTCGACCTCGAACGTAACTTCGACCAGATCCGCCGAGCTGTCGATTACCTCTTTGTCCGGCCTGACCACCTTCGTAACCGTGCCCGAAAATACCGCCGTTTTGCGGTTCAGCTCCTCCTCGACCGACGGCGTAGCGGCGCAGGAGCAGGCGTAAGCTTTTCCCGGCGCCACTATCGTACTCGCGGCGAACGTCAACACCAGGCACGCGAACAGCGCCAATGCGATTCTCATCTCTGCATCACCTCTACCCTCTGACGAGCGAAGCTCCCGGATTGTTACGCAGGCGCAAAAAAAAGCAGCTGCCTAAGCGGCCGGTTCGACTTCAATTCGCACTTTCCCAGAAGCTGAGATATCAGCTCGATTGCATCTCGTTAGCCCGTTCCCTGAGTCATCTGCGGATCCCCTACTCTTGCACAGTTTCGCCTGCCCGCGCCTCTACCCTCTTGTATCTCGTTTTCTCGTTCCCTGAGTCATCTGCGGATCCCCTACTC
>JAEZZE010000045.1 GCA_023418755.1 Bacillota bacterium
TTAAATCCGCAGCATCCGTATACAGAAGCGCTATTGAAGTCGATTCCTTCTTCCGCCGGCGGGCGCGGGAAGCTCTATTCCATTCCGGGGCAAGTGCCTTCCGCGAATGCGATGCCCCAGCATTGCAGATTCCATACGCGGTGCCCTCATGCGTTCGACCGTTGCAAGACCGAGACGCCGCAATTGGAGTCCATTCAAGAGGGCCACATGGTCAGTTGCTGGAAGCGCGACTTCATTCATGCAGAAACTGCAGGCCATTCGTCATGAAGGGGGGGGAGGGGATGAAGGAACCGCTTGTCCGCATCGAGAACCTGTCCAAATTTTTTCCGGTAAAAAAAGGGATGTTTCGCAAGAAAAGCAACCCTGTTAAGGCGGTTAATCGGTTGAGCCTCGATCTTTATGAAGGGGAGACGTTGGCGATCGTTGGGGAATCGGGCTGCGGCAAAAGCACTTTCGGCAGAACGATGCTCCGGTTGATGGAGCCGACGGAGGGCAAAGTCTGGTACCAAGGGCAGGATTTGTTCTCTTTAAGCGGAGATCGGCTCCGGAATATGCGCAAGCATATGCAAATCATCTTTCAGGATCCGTTCGGATCGCTTAACCCTCGGATGAGGGTACAAGAGATCATTGCCGAGCCATTGGTTGCCCATGGATTGGGCAACCACAAGCAACGGATGGAACGGGTTCAAGAGCTGATGGAAGTTGTTGGAATGAATGCCGAGCAGATGAATCGTTACCCGCATGAATTTTCGGGCGGGCAGCGCCAGAGAATCAGCATCGCCCGCGCCCTGTCTCTCAATCCGAAGCTGATTGTGTGCGATGAAGCGGTATCCGCTTTGGACGTATCCATTCAATCTCAGGTGCTTAATCTGCTTCAGGATTTGCAAAGCCGCTACGGGCTGACCTATTTGTTCATTTCTCATAATTTAAGCGTCGTACGCTATTTGGCGGACCGGGTAGGCGTTATGTATTTGGGCAAAATCGTGGAATTGGGCAATGGGGACGACGTATACGATTCGCCGGCGCACCCGTATACGCAGGCTTTGCTCTCTGCAATCCCGGAACCTCATCCGGAAAACCGGCGGGAGCGCATTATTTTACAAGGAGATGTGCCCAGTCCGGCGAATCCGCCGTCAGGCTGCGCATTTCATGTGCGCTGTCCTTACGCGCAGCCCGAATGCAGCCGGCAAGTTCCCGAGTTGCGCGAAGTTCGGCCCGGTCACTGGGTATCTTGTCATTTTCACTTGTGAAGGAATAACATCGGCCTGCTCTCAAGAGCAGGCTACGCGAGAAGGACGGGAGTATGCGTTCCGCATAGCACCGGTTCAGTAAAACCGTCAGGGCGGCTTGAAGTTGCCCCTGACGGTTTTTCTTGTATTTACAAGAACTATGTTACCGATGAAGCGTATATCTTATAGTTGATAACATTAGAGGAAGTATCCGGGAAGGAGAAGCGATGAGAGCCAGAACCGTTTATCTGATCGCCGCGGCGCTGATTGTTGGCAGTTGGCTGGCCAATTACGGTTATTACCGCTATTACCGTCTGCCCGAGCCGGGGTTTCTCCGCCATTATATCGAGACGACGTATACGCCCTCGGTCGCCTTCGACTTGCTGTACGCGGCGAACAAGGACGACCGGCGCAAGCCGGTTTCCGTGAAGGCGGAAGGGCTGGAAGCGCTGCAGTTTTACCCCGTGCAGGTTCATCAGGAGCTGAGCCGTCAGACGATCTACATTTTGCGCGGGTATTTCGACGAGAACAGGATGAGCGAGAGACCCGAGGAGGAACCGCTTAGGCTGAACTCGATCACGGTTTATTATAGCGACGGCAGCATGAGCGAGGAGAACGTGGGAGAAATAATCGTCTATCGTCCGGCTTGGCCTCCGGATTCGTCGAAGGAGCCCCCGGTTCGGATGAGCTCCGCGGGAAGCTCGAGCGATCGCGGAGGCCGGGTCGTCGTATCGGTAAACCGGCCGGCAACGTTGTCCGAAGTTTCTTCCGCATGGCTGGAGAAGCTGGGCGATTCGTTCCGGTACGAGCTCGAGACGACCGCGGCGCAATCGCCTCGATCAAGCGACGCGTCTCCTCCGCTGGATCTGAGCGAGGGTCAGGCGGTGACGCTGAAATATCGGTTCCATCTGAAGGAAACGGCCGAAGCTTTGTCCGTTTACAACGTGCAGCTTAGAGAGATTTACGAGGAGCCCGGGAGCGAACCGTACGACTACATCGTCTTCGCCAACTACACGCCGTATCCGACCGATGCCCAAATGCGCGCCTACGTTCGGGAGACGAGGGGGAGGAAGGATTGAGGAGAGCTTTTGCCCAAGTCGCTTGGGGGCTGGGAATCGCGCTGATCGATATTACGATCAACGGGTTCGACCTGCTTCCCGACGTCGTCGGTTACGGATTGCTGACGGCGGGATTGTCGAAGCTTGGCCCAAGGAACCGCCGCTATCGGCTCGCCCGGAACGCGGCGTCCGTTCAACTTGTCTTGTCCGTTCTGTCGCTGCTGGGATGGACGCCGGCGGGGATCTCGTTAACGGGCGGCATCGAGCCTTCGATCGACGTTCTCGGGCTGGCCGCGGCATCGCTTGCCGTCGAATTGGCGATGATCTACGGCCTGTGCGAGGGAATCCGTTCGGACGCGTTGGCGCGGAGCAAACGGCAGTTGGCCCAATCCGCGAGGAATCGCTGGCATTTCGCCTTCGCGGCCGGCGCCGCGATGCTGTTCCTCCTTCCTTTTCAATTGAATAAACCGCTGCAGGAGATGGTTCCCGTCGTGCTTATTCTGGCCGTATGCGCGGTGGCCGCCGGGCTGCTCGTTCTGGCCTTGGCGCGGCAGGCCGGCCGGGAAATCGCCGGCAATCCGGGAGGAGGGGGCGACGGTACCGGCGGAGTCGCGGGTTCCATGATCGATACGCGGGTATAAGAATCGGCAGGCATGAATGCGAGAGG
>JAEZZE010000060.1 GCA_023418755.1 Bacillota bacterium
ATCTGCATGCATCTGAGCGAGTATTACCGGTACGCCACGCGCGTGGACAGGCAGCTGGTCACCCTCCGGGAGGAGATGGAGTACATTCACAACTATTTGGAAATCCACGTCATGAGAACGCAGCGCATCCGTTACGAAATCGACGTTCCGGAGGAGATGCTGGAGCTGGAAATTCCGCGCATGCTCGTGCAGCCGCTCGTCGAGAACGCGATCAAGCACGGCATCGAGCCCAAGCCGGGCGAGGGGATGATCCGAATCGGGGGAGAGCGCAAGGGGAACGGATACGTTCTGTACATCGAGGACAACGGAGTCGGCATGCCGGCGGAGGAGGCGGAGCGCCTGAACGAATTGATCCGCCAATCGAACGGCGGAGACGACGCGGAGATCGGTTGCGGCGTTTGGAATATCCACCAGAGAATGAAATACAAGTTCGGGGAAGGAGCCGGACTGACGTTCGAGGCGAAAGAAGAGGGCGGCTTGCTGGTCGGCATGGAGTGGAGCGCACATCGGACTGAAGGGGGCGGACGGAATGTTTCGATTGCTGCTGGTCGATGACGAGAGACCGGTCGTGGAAGGGTTGGAGGAGATTATCCCGTGGGAGGACCTGCGCATCGTTCAGGTACACACGGCCTACTCCGGACAAGAGGCGCTGAACGCGATGAAGAAGTACGCGATCGACATCGTCGTGACGGACATCCAGATGCCCGGAATGTCCGGCATCGAACTGATTAAGGAGATCGAGCAACGGTCGCCGAGGACGAAGTGCATATTGCTCTCCGGCCACGCCGAGTTCGAGTATGCGAAGCAGGCCATACAGAGCAACGTCATCGATTATTTGTTGAAGCCGATTCGCAGCCAGACGCTGATCGACTCGGTGAACCGGGCGCAGGAGCTGCTCCGGCAGGAGTGGGAGCAGATCGGCTCCCACGAGCGTTCCGTGCAGGCGTTGCGCGAAAATTTGCCGTTGCTGCGAGAGAACTTGCTCAAGGAGCTGCTGCAGGGAGGCCGGATTCGCGAGGAGGAGTGGGAACGCAAAAGGCAGACGCTGGACGTTCCGTTCGCTCCCGGCGACGACTGCTCGCTGGTGCTGGTGCGCATGGACGAGCTAGGCCGCGTGGGGGAGGCGCATCCGTCGCTGGCCGAGTTCGCGGTCGGCAACATCGCCGCGGAAGTGTTCTCCGCCGGCTTCCATACGTGGACGTGCAAGGTGGATCACGGCTTCCTGATCTTCGTCGTCAAGCTCACGCAGGATCGGGCGGCGGAAATCCGGCGAGAGGACGAGGAGGATTGGACGAAATCCCGCAAGCATCTTCTGGAGGAGACGGCGAGCCGGTTCCAGAGCACGGTCAAGCATTATTTGAATTGCAAAGTCTCGATTCTGATCGGCGAATGGGGCGTCTTTCCGGGCGGCCTGCAGATGCTGTATCGGCAGGCTCTGTCCTCCCTGATTAAATACGTCGGGGACTCGGAGGATTTCTTCCTGGCCTCGATGGAGGAGAAGCGTAAGGTGACGGCGCTGAGAGGGCTTCACGAGCACCCGACGATCGCGCACCTGCTGGAGGTCGGCCACTGGAAGCAGGCGTACGGGAAGGTCGGAGATATTTTCTCCGAATTGAACCGGATCAACGCCCGTCACCGGGAGTTTCTGATGGAGGCGTATTTCTCGATAAGCGGGGCCGTCGCGATGACCGCCCACAACAACGGCTATCTGCTGTCCGAGGTGCTCGGCGACGAAGATTACGCGGCCATGATGCAGCCGGCGTACGATTCCGCGCGCACGCTCGAAGCGCTGACGTACCGGGTGCTGAACAAGCTGGAAGCTCGGATGATCGCGGATCTGGAGGGCAACCGTCTATCGATCGTGCAGAAGGTCCATGCGTTCATCGACAAAAACCTCGACACCGACGTGTCGCTGCAGTCGATCTCCGATCACGTGTACCTGCACCCGGTTTATTTGTCCAAAGTGTACAAGCTCGAGACCGGGGAAGGACTGAGCGAATACATTAACCGGACCCGGATGGAGAAGGCTTGTCATCTGCTGAAGAACTCCAGGCGGAAGATCTACGAGATCGCCGAGTCGCTCGGCTATCAGACCAATTATTTCATTCGCGTGTTCAAGCGCCAGTACGGAATGACTCCCCAGGAGTATAGAAGAATCCGGATTTGAGTCTTGTCCCGATATCATCTTACAGAATGCTACTTTGTTTAGATTGTGATATATATCCGTCAAAATAGCCCGTATTATAATGGTCCCAGAATTGAATCGTCCGCTGCGGACGGCATGCGAATCCGACCGTTCAGACATCGGCCCGGGCGGCCGGCGATTCGATTCCCATCATCAGGAGGTGGACTCATGTTCAGAAAATCGGCATTGGTTCTGACGGTGATTATGGCATTGGCCAGCGTCATGGCTGCCTGCTCCAAGGGAAGCGGCAACGGGGAAGGCGCGTCGGCGGGCAATAGCCAGCCGCCCGCGGAGACGTCCTCGGCATCCGCGTCTCCGGTTAACGAATCGGGGAAATTCGATCCGCCGGTGAAGATTACGACGGCGAGGCCGGTCGCTTCCGACGTCGTGTACAAAGAAGGGGAAGACACGAAGAAGAACGTTCATATCCAATGGGCGAAAGACAAGCTGGGCATCGACATCGACTACATTTGGACGGTGGGCACCTACGATGCGTATCACAACAAGATCAAGCTGGCGCTCGCTTCCAACGAGCCGCTGCCGGACGTCTTCATCGTCGAGGACGCCCAACTGGCCAAACAGGTCATCGAATCCGGACGGGTCATGGACATCAGCGAAGCGTACGAGGCGTACGCCAGCGAACGGATGAAGCAGATGTATGCGGACAATCCGACCGCATGGCAATCGGTTTCCAAGGACGGGCTCAAATTCGGCATCCCGATTCTGCAGACCGGAGCCGGAGAGGACCCGATTCTGTGGATCCGCCAAGATTGGCTCGACAAGCTGAGCCTGCAAGCGCCGACGACGATCGAGGAATTGGAAGCGGTCATGGACGCGTTCGTCAACCAAGATCCCGACGGCAACGGCAAGAAGGATACGGCGGGCATCGCTTTGACGCTGCGCGACGGCTTCAACTCCTGGGTCGACGGCAAATTCGTCTTCGGCGCTTACAGCAAGGACGGCGTGCTTCCGAAGTATTGGCACGAGAACGCCGAAGGCCGCCTGGAGTACGGCTCCGTTCATCCGGATATGAAGCAGGGACTGGCCAAGTTCCGCGAGTGGTACACGAAAGGCTACCTGTTCGAGGACGCCGGCGCGGCGGATCTGTTCGCGGCGTTCGAGAAGTTCAACCAAGGCAAGGTCGGCATCATCGCCGGTCCTTATTGGATGGGTGACTGGCCGCTGCCGGACGTCTTCAAGAACGTCCCCGGTTCGGTCATCAAGCCTTATCCGCTGCCTAGAGGGCCGGAAGGCGTGCACGCGCCCGGCGAGCGGCTGGTCAAGAGCCGGATGTTCTTCAACAAGGATTTCCAGCGCATGGACGCGTTCTTCAAATATTACGACGAGACGCTCGGCTACTGGTACAACGACGAAAATTCCGATTTCAAGTACGGCTTCGCGGAAGGCTACGACTACGTGCTGGAGAACGGCGAGGCGATCTACGATCCGGAGAAGCTGCCTAACGGATACATCAACGCCGGAAAATACATGCTGAGCTGGAATCCCCCGAACGTTCCGTTCGTGGAACTGAACGTCTACAAGGATCTGGCGACCGGCAAGCCGGCCGAAACCTATCTGGAGAAGAAGCTGGCCGGCTTGCCGCCGCTCAAGGTGGAAGGCGGCGCGGTGCTGGCGAACGATCTGGACAAATCGGTGCACGACAAATTCGTCGGCGCTCCGACCAAGACGATGGAGAGCAAGGGCGTCATGCTCGACAAGCTCGAGAACGAGACGTTCGTCAAAATCGTATACGGCAGGCTGCCGCTGGACGACTTCGACAAATTCGTCGCCAACTGGAAAGCTTCCGGCGGAGACCAGATCACCGAGGAAGTGAACGAATGGTATCAATCCGTCAAGTAACCGGGAGGGTCGGCTGATGGCTCTTCCGGCCGATCGGGCCGAAGCGGACCGGGCCGCGGGCGAATACGCCGCGGGCTATGTGGAAGACGGCATGACGGTCGGTCTCGGTAGCGGCACGACGATCTATTGGACGCTGCGCAAGCTGGCCGAACGCGTCGGGTCCGGCCTGCGAATGAAGGGGATTCCCACCTCGCTGAAGACGGAGAGGCTGGCAAGGGAGTGGGGGATTCCGCTGGCGGAATTCTCCGAGTGCCCGGGCCTCGACCTCTACCTGGACGGAGCGAAGGAGATCGATGCCGACAAAGCGATGATCAAGGGCGGGGGCGGTTCCTTCTTTCGCGAGAAGCTGATCGCCGAGGGAGCCTCGCGGCGGATTATCGTCATCAACGCCGGCAAGCGGGTCGAGAGACTCGGAGGAATCCCCGTTCCGGTCGAGATCGCGAAGTTCGGCTGGGAGTGGACGATCGGCAAGCTGCGCGGCCTGGGCTGCGAGCCCGCGTTAAGAGGCGATGAGAACCGTTTCTTCGAGTCGGATAACGGGAATTATGTCGCCGATTGCAGCTTTGGACTTTTACGCGACCCAGCTGAACTGCATTGCCGTATTAAAGAAATAACGGGCGTCGTGGATACCGGACTGTTCGTCGGATTGGCCGATGAAGTCGTCATCGGCGGCGAGCGCGGAATCGAAAGATGGACGTAAGCGGGCGGACGACAGAAGGTCCGCGTCCCGTCCGGATTCGCGGGGAGGCCGGTACGGGGCGTACCGGGGCGCGAGCGCCGAACCGCCGGATATTCCGGAGCCGTAATCGTTCGTTGATCGGCCGGACCGACCTCAACGCATACAGAAGGAGTGTTTGACTTGAAGAAATTGAAAGTCGGGCTGATCGGACTGGGCGAAGTGGCGCAGATCACCCATCTGCCGATTCTGGATCAATTGTCGGACCGTTACGAGATCGCGGCGCTGTGCGATATATCGCCGAAATTGCTCGCCGTGCTGGGCGAGAAGTACCGGGTGGCGAACCTGTACGCGGACGCGAAGCAGCTGTGCGAGCAAGCCGATCTCGACGCCGTGTTCGTGCTCAATAGCGACGAATACCACGCGGAATGCGCGATTCATGCGCTGCGCAACAAGAAGCACGTGCTGATCGAGAAGCCGATGACGCTGAACCGGGCCGATGCGGACGCGATGATCCGGGCGCGCGACGAAGCCGGCGTGCAGGTGATGGTCGGCTATATGCGGCGGTTCGCGCCGGCGTTCACGCAAGCACTGGAGGAGCTGAAGACGCTCGGGCCGATCCAATACGCCAAAATCCGCGACATCATCGGGCAGAACCGGCTTATCATCGAGCAGTCGAGCAACGTCTACCGTTTCGCGGACATTCCGCAGGAGGCGTCGGCCGATCGTTGGGCCAGGCGCGAGGCGATGATCAAGGAAGCGATCGGCGACGTGCCGAAGGACGTCTACAACGCGTACGGCCTGCTCTGCGGCTTGAACAGCCACGACTTGTCGGCGATGCGGGAGCTGCTCGGCATGCCGAGGCGGGTCGTATCGGCCAAGCAATGGAACGGCGGCGGCTACATCGCCGCGATCCTGGAATTCGACGGCTACTATGCGACGTTCGAGACGGGCGTGGACGACCAGCGCCGCTTCGACGCCCAGATCGAGGTATTCGGGCGGACCAAGTCGATGACGGTCCAATACGACACGCCGTATATCCGCCATCTTCCGACGACGCTGAACGTCAAGGAGACGATCGGCGAGGCGTACGTCGAGACCGCGAATCGCCCGACGCTGAAGGACCCGTACACGGTAGAGCTGGAGCATTTCTACGACGTCGTGACGAAGGGGATCGTCCCGAAGACGACGCCGGAGGACTACAAGAACGATCTGGAGATTTTCAAAATGATCGCCGAAGCGCTGGTTCGAGAGGAAGCTTAAGGACTTGAAGACGCTGTCGATTCAATGTGGGTACGTGAGAGGAAAGAGAAATGATTGCCTTCCGGCGAGTTTTGGCTTTACATTCCATACTGCTAATCTCTTGTCCGATCAAGGAATGTAAAACAAGATGTTTGAGCTTAGGAAGGGAACATTTCTCTTGGATCGAATTCGTCAACCTAAATTTACAGCCTCTTGAACACGAATAAACGAACGGAGGAAACGAACATGACGCATTTACTGACGAAAGCCGAAGTCGACGCCTACTGGGAGCAAGGATATACGCTGTACAAGAAGCCGGTGTTCTCCAAGGAGAAGATGGAGAAGCTGCGGGGAATTTTCGAGGATCATCTGGCGGAGAAGGGAGACAAGCTGTCCGACGAGCTGGATACGCCGCACTTCCGCGACAAGCGGCTGCTGGAGTTTCTGCTCGCCGACGAGGTGCTCGATCTGGTCGAGCCGATCATCGGGCCGAACATCATGCTCTGGTCGAGCCACTTCATCTGCAAAGACCCTTATGTGGGCCGGGCGACGCCGTGGCACGAAGACTCGGCGTACTGGAACGGACGCTTCGACAAGTACGACAAGATCGTGACCGTATGGCTGGCGATCGACCGCAGCTTTAAGGAGAACGGCTGCATGCGCGTCATCCCGGGAACCCACCATAACGGCTTCTCGCAGTACGAGAACGTCGACATGTCGGTCAACACGTTCCACGCGCAGATCAAGGACATCGACGAATCGAAGGCCGTTTACTTCGAACTGGAGCCGGGCGAATGCTCGCTGCACGACTCCCGGATCATCCACGGGGCGGCGGCCAACGCGAGCCCGCATCGCCGGTGCGGGTACACGATGAGGTTCATCTCCACGGACACGAAGGTCATTCCGGAGAAGAACGAGAACTGGGAAATCATACTGGCTCGCGGCGTCGATCTGGCGGGCAACCAATACGTGGACGTTTAACGCCGCGCGGCCGCGGGAGCAGGGGGCTGCCCCTCGCTCCCGCTACTCGCCGGCCATGGAAAAACCGCGAAGGAGGCGTTCGGTTCATGAACGCAAGAGAGACAAGCGGCATGCGAACGTTCGGACGAGGAACTGTCGTCCTCTCGTTTGCCGCGGCATCCGGATGTCTGCTGTCCATTCAAAACGGGCCAAAACAAGCCTGGACCGGCACTTTGACGATCGATATCGGCTGCGAAGGCAGGTATCGGACCGGTCGGCTGGAATACCGCTCCTTCGAGGGGGCGAACACGTGGGATCTTCCCCGGATCGTTCCTGGAGCGGACCCGGAGAAGGCTTGGGATTTTGACGGTTTTGAAGAGACGGACGGCGCCCTGGAGACGCGTTTTCGAATGGAGGAGCTGGAGCTGACCGTTCGGTATCGGATCGACGGCGGAACGGTCGCGATCGAAGCGGAGTTCGTCAGCGAAGCGCCCCGGAAGCTTCACGTAAACGGCGTGGCGTTCATGCTCAGCCAGCCGCTCGGCGGCGAGTCGATCGCGTTCGATTTTCCCGGCAACGTCCCGTATCCGGTATTCCAAGCCAGCGGGCTGCCGGAAGGCGAAGCGGTGGAGACCGGTCTGGTCAACCCCGTCGTTCGCCTCGTTAGCGGAGAAGTTCGCACGAACGTGATTTTCGTCGACGAGGAAGAGAAGTGGGGGACGGGAGTTTACCGTTCGGGAAGCGAGCTGCATCTGGTCAATCTGGCGGCCGTGGAAGCCGAACTCGAGCCCGGGAAGCCGCTCGTCTGCGGCGCCCTGTACATTCAGGCCAACGCGGGCGGAGAGGCGGAGGCTTTCGCGGCGATCCGGGGGCTGTACATCGGCAAGGGCTGGACGCCGCCGACGGACGGTCATCGGGACGGCGTGCTTTATTCCTGCCATCCTCACGGCACGATGGATTCGGGTTTTCCGCACCGGCGGGATATGGCGGAATACGCGCGGGAATTGGACGGCCTGCGGGAGATGGGCATCGATCACGTATGGGTGCTGCCGATCTTCGAGCATCTCGACCGCGGCGTATACCATCCGACCGACCAACGGATCGTGGATGAACGCTACGGCGGATACGAGGCCGTGCGGAGCTTCAGCCGGCGCATCCGCGAGCTCGGCATGACGCTGCTTTTCGATTACGTGCCGCACGGACCGGAGCCGGAAGACCCGCTTGGCCTTGCGCATCGGGAATGGGCTTCGCTGCGGCGGGACGGCGAACTCCAGAGCGAGTGGAATTGCCTGTCGTTCGACATGACCCATCCCGATTACTTGCAATATACGAAGGATCTGGTCCGGGAGCATGTCGCCCGGTTCGACGTGGACGGCGCGAGAATCGATTGCGCCATGGGCGGCCTGACGAACTGGCGGCCTTACGGGGATCACCGGCCGAGCAACTCGAACTTGAAGGGCGGCATCCTGATCTCGAAGGCGATCCGGGACGGTTTCGCGGAGAGCGGCAAGAAGCCGCTGGTGACGCCGGAAAATTTCAATCCGGTGCCGGCCTACGCGCCGACGACCGACGTATTCTACGACATGGCGCTCTTCCGGGCGTTATACGACATGGAGAACGCGGGATTAACGCCGGAGCGATTCGCGTACGAGCTGACTCGCTGGCTCGAAGCCGAACTGCTCAGCACCGTTCCGGGTTATGTCAAGCTGCGCTTTCTCGGCAATCACGATACGGTGACCTGGGTATGGAACAAAGCCCGCGCGACCGCATGGTACGGCGTTGACCGCGCGAAAGCGCTTTGGGTGCTGCTGAGCTGCGTCGACGGCATGCCGATGCTCTACCAGGGCGACGAGGACGCTTCGATCTACGGCGGGGAAGGTCCCGACTTGCGGCCCTTTTTCCGCGAATTGTTTGCGATGCGCAAACGGTATCTCGGCAACGATTACGCGACGGATTACGTCTATTCGGGAACGCCCGTCGTGGCGTTCTATCGCCGCGGCGAAGGCGGCGAACGGCTCGTGGCCGTGAACCTGTCCGGCGAGCCGGCGGCGTTCGCGGAAGCGAAGCCATTCCTGTCCAGAGGGGCGCGGCTCGTCTTCGGGGAAGCCGGAGCGTCAGCCGAGGGCGCGACCCTGCGCGGTTACGGCAGCGCGGTTTGGGCGCTGTGAGCCCATTCGGGAGGAGGAAGCGCATGTGGGACATTACGACGTTATCGTCGTCGGCGCCGGCGCGATGGGCATGTCGACGGGGTATCATTTGGCCGCGAACGGCCGTCGGACGCTCCTGATCGACGCGGACGATCCGCCGCATCGGAGCGGGGCCCATCACGGCGAGACGCGCATTATCCGCCATGCTTACGGGGAAGGGCGGGCTTATACGCCGATGGCGCTGCGCGCCCGTCAGCTCTGGAAGGAGCTGGAGCGGGAGACCGGGAGGCGATTGTTCCTGCCGACCGGCTTTCTTCAGACCGGGGAGCCGGGCTCGGCCATGCTCGAGGAAATGCGGCAAAGCGCGATCGAGCACGCACTGCCGGTCGAGTCGCTCGCACGGGCGGAAATTCGCCGCCGCTGGCCGGCTCTCGCGCTTCCCGAAACGCATGTCGGATGCTACGAAAACAGCGGCGGCGTGCTACTGTGCGAGGCTTGCATCGGCGCCTACCGCGAGGCGGCCTTGGCGCGGGGAGCCGCGCTGCTGACCAATACGCCGGTCGTCGCCGTCGAGCCGGACGCGCAAGGCGTGACGGTCCGGACTGAAGCCGGCGAATACCGGGCGGATGCGGTTGTTCTGTCCGTCGGCAAATTCGCGGGGCCGCTGCTTGGGGGTATCGGGCTTAAGCCGCCGCTGACGCCGATCCGCAAGACGGTCGCATGGTTTTCCGCGAACGGAGGCGAATACGGCGCCGGGCGGTTTCCCGCTTTTCTGTTCGACCTGCCGGAAGGCGTCTACTACGGTTTTCCCGATCTGGACGGCTCGGGCGTCAAAGCGGGACGCCACGACGGCGACTGGCGGCCGGCCCCCGCCGGCGAACCGCTCGCTTCTTACGGCGCCTATCCCGACGATGGGATAGACGTCGGCCGATTCGTCGGGAAGTACCTGCCCGGGGCCGAAGCGACGCCGAGCAGAGGGGCTTCCTGCTCCTACACGATGACGCCGGACGAGCATTTCATTCTCGATCGTCATCCGGAGCACGCCCGGATCGTCATCGGTGCCGGCTTCTCGGGCCACGGCTTCAAGTTCGCGAGCGTGATCGGGGAGATGCTGGCCCGAATGGCCTCCGGAGAGCCGCCCGGCTTCGATATCGGCCTGTTCTCCATCTCCAGATTCACCTCGTAGCGGTTATTTAATTGTTCAAAAACGAACTCAACACGTACTTCACGCGCACTCTACGCGTGCTTAACATGCGCTTGACAGGAAGGATGATTCGATGATGGAACGCGGAATTTATTTCGACGGCTGGTACCGGGACGAGCACTGCTATCATCCGAGCCTGCCGATGCGCAGGACGCAGATGGTGGAGGACCTGGTCGACTACGAGGCGACGCTGCTCGTCTGG
>JAEZZE010000076.1 GCA_023418755.1 Bacillota bacterium
GTCCCTTATATTCATTTCGTATTGCCGGACGATTCCACGCACGGAGACAAATCGAAAGCCAACGAACTGTGCAAATGGATCGGCAAACAGCTGCAGGCGGAAGTCCGCATGTTCAACGGAAGAACGATCTACTATAATCCCAGAAAATAAAGCAAGGCTGACGCTCCTTCTCCGTCGAAGGATTGTCAGCCTTATTTCATCGTTCGAGAACGCGGCTTAGGCTTCCCCATTCTCTTGAGCGGCGAGCTCCTCATAGGCTTTCATGACCGTCTCCCACTCTTCGTCGTCTTCGATGTTGACGAGAACCTCGTCTTCCCCGTCTTCTTCGACGCGGAAAATGACGCCGTCGTCCTCGGGATCGTTGCGATCCAATAAGACGGCGTATACGCGGCCGTTATTTTCGAATGTGTACACAAGCACCATCTCGTGCTCGTTACCTTCCTCGTCCGTTACGATAAATACGGCTTCGTCGTGGTCATGGTCGCAATTCTCGTCATGGACATGATCGCTCATAGCGAGCCTCCGTTCAATCGGTTGTTTTTTCCTACTCACGTATCGTATCACTTCCGCCCATTAGGGTCAAACCTTAAAAAAGCCCGATCCGTTCGCGGATCGGGCTTCTTTTCCAAAGTTTATTTCGAGTTGATCGTCTTCTCGGAGACGATCTGGAAAGACGATTCTCCCGCAGGCTTCACGTAAAAGCGGAGCGTATAAGCGCCGATCGAATCGAAATTGTAGGAAATATCCTTAATCGTTATCCAGAAGTCGTTCTTGCCGGTCGGGAAATCGGAATCCCCCGATCTGCGCTGCTCGATCAGCGTCTCCTCCCCATACGGATTGGCAATCGCCAGCTTCAATGCGCTAATATCGGTCTTGAGCGAGTCGACCTGGATAAACGTGTTGAACTTAAATTTGTCGTTTTTCTGAACTTCCGCGAATATGGTCGGACCGGAACTCGTCACCATATGGACGTTGGGCTTGTAAATCGATGCCTTCCCGTCTTCCCTGACCACGATCGCCTGCAGCTTATCCGATATGACCTGGGAGGATATGTAGACTTTATTGTCCACGACGATTCCTCCGTCCGCCACTTCTTCCGACTTTTTGTTATTAATCAGCACCCTTAACTTCTGGGATACGGAATCCGCGTAAGCTACGCTGCCGCACAGCAACGTCAACGTCGCAACCAGAACGATCAGTTTACGAACTTTCATCACTTGTTTCCTCCGTCTTTTCGCCGTCTCGTATAGCTATCGTACTTGTTTATACTGACGCTTAAGCGGAAAGTTGCGCAGGAAAGTTAAAATCGAATGAAAAGTTTATCATCATTTGGCCATGTCGCATGATGACGATTGATGCGCTTGCCCGGGAAATCCCGGCTATCGCCGGCCGGGAAGCGTCAGTACGCACGGAACGCCTTGTCCTACCGCTCCGGGAAGGCTCATCCGTTCCAAATAACGCAATCCTCTGCTGCATGGAGTCTTGCAAACGGCGCAAACGTCGGAGGTTACGATTTTCATCTGCGCCCGTTTTTGCTGCTCTGCCGCTGCCGATTTTTTCTTCTTGTTTACTTTGCCCACCGGCGATCTTCCTTTCGCACAGCCCTGGAAATAACGACCTTTCCACAGACTATGCGGGAACAACCTATGCCGCCACTGCGGGAATCGCGATTTTTGGCTTGCCTTCTTACTTAGCTAGGTAAATTATGGTACATTGAATGAAGTTGAATTTTCTCGCATGCAATCCCCTTACTAGGAGGTACCGAATTGAAGATTACGATGCTGGGAACGGGCAGCGCCTTTGCCAAAGCCTTCAATAATAATAATGCCGTCATCGAAACGGATGGCCGGCTCCTGCTCGTCGATTGCGGAATAACCGCTCCCAGAGCGCTTCACGAGCTTGGATACGGCTTCAATGACCTGCATGCGGTTCTGATTACCCATATTCACGCCGACCATATCGGAGGACTCGAAGAGTTCGCGTTCCAAATGAAGTTCGTCTATGGCCGCAAGCCGATACTCTATATTGCCGACACCCTCGTGCAGCCGATCTGGGAACATTCTCTTCGAGGAGGACTTCAACAAGAGGACGCGGAGACGCTCCGCGACTTTTTCGACGTCCGGCCGCTGGCGGTCGGTCCGCGTCATACGCTGATGCCCGGCCTTGAAGTCGAGCTCGTTCCGACTCGCCATATTCCGAACAAGCCGAACTTCTCGATGCTGTTCAACGGCTTTTTCTTCTATTCCGGCGATACCGTATTCGATCCCGACCTGCTCGCGTCGCTCGTCGGCGAACGAGGCGTGGAAGTCATTTTCCACGATTGCCAGCTGCATCCTCCCGGCGTCGTCCACGCTTGCCTGCCGCAGTTGCTGACGTTGCCTGCGGAATTGCAAAAGCGGATCTATCTCATGCACTACGGGGACGACCAGCCCGAGTTCGTCGGCCGCACCGGGCGGATGAGATTCGTCGGGCAGCAAATCGCTTACGAAGTCGAACGGCTTACCCCCGGCGAATAATCATGCTATGCTAGTAAGGACAACGAACGAGGAAAGGAAGAAGCTTGTTGGTTACCACGTATATTTTTAGCGGTATCATTACCGTTCTTCTCATGTGGATCGTCTTATGGGCGATCAAGAAGGCCTACTCCCGCAAATGGGAGGAATAAGAACGATCAGGGGTGACCGGCAGCGATCGCAGCTCCGGTACACCCCTGATTGATTTGCGGCGATGCGACTAATCTCCTCGGTCTTCCCGCACCGTCTCGGAAGCGCCCTCGGACCCTCGCTCCCGATTCCGCGAAACATGCGCCCAAGTTACCTGCTCGTCATAGGCGGAGCTGTCCCGTTTCACGAATCGCGCGGCCGCCGCCAGCACTCCCCCGATCAGCGCGAACAAACCGATGATCCAAACCGCAAAAAACGCCGCTTCCCTCATTTGACGCTCCCCCTGCCGATACGCACTGATACATAGATATGTCGCAATCGTCCAAAACATCCCTCCTTTCGCCTCGAAAAGCGCTCAAAAAGCTTGGCGTATATTCCGTAAATTTTTTTCTAAAAATCCAGTTGACTTTAGGCTCTGGCCTTGTTATTATATTACTTGTCGCCGCTAAACAAAGCATGATCTGATAGCTCAGCTGGGAGAGCACCATCTTGACAGGGTGGGGGTCACAGGTTCGATCCCTGTTCAGATCACCATACTTAAACGGCCGGAACCCTTGAGGAATCAAGGGTTCTTTTTGTTTTTCTTTAGAGGACAAAAGCCTATCTTACGGCCCAACTTCTTCAGGGCAAGCATCATGATTTGAATAGAGTGAATAGGTTGGTATCATCAAAATTAAGGAGGAGTTAATCTTTGGCAGATGACCCCCAACATATGCCACATCACCATTTTCATCATGCACCGCATCACGTAGTCCACGTTCACCATTTTCATCATCATATGCATCATATGCATCATTCGTCCGGTTGGCAGGGAAGCGGTTGGCAAGGACAAAGAATAGACGGAATGAACTATAATCAAGATTGGCAAGTTAGTAATGGCCAAAAATATGAAAATTCGATTCGCAAAAGATGACTGGCAGGGAGAAAGAATATTTATTCTTTCTCCCTCTTTCTATATTGCACTTTGAATAAAACCAATATCGCAAGCGGATATTAAAATGGAAATGCAAACCTGCAAAGGAGATCTATAAATGACTGAAAATAATCAATTTCTCGATCCTCCGATTGCTCCTCAGTATCGAACAGATGAGCCGCAGCAAGCGAAGGATAGCCGCATCGATGATTCGGATAGTACGAACGGCGATGACCAAAACCAAAATGAAGGCTATCGGTCAATTTGCAGAGAATAAACAACTAGCGAAGGAGTCGTTTCAAATGGATCAAGGAAACGAACATGAACCGACAATTGCTCCAAGCATCGATACGCATAACACCCTCGAAGAGGAAGCTTCACGCGAAGAGATTGAAGCCGGAAATTCAACTGAAGTCACTCGTTTATTTCTTGATCGGACTCCCGAGGATTGAATTCGCATCAACGTAAACCGAATGGCCTCCTAAAGAATCGATTGTTGTACAAAATGGCGCTATCTCGCCGGGAACCACTCTCGATGCGAGACACGCAGCCCGTACATAAGCGGAAAATGCGGACGTTCGGGAACGGGGGTCGCTCTCTTTCTCTTCGTCCCCGGTCATCATCTTAAGAGCCGGATTTTGCCTTCGGAATCACGTTTGCCTCCCCCGTAGCGCTCATTTCGAGCCTGCGGGGGTTTTGCATCTTCCCGCGTTTCTTTCGAACATTCCTTAACGGGTGCAACCTTTTCCGACTCGCTGCCGTCAACAATACCAACCGGAAAACATTTCATTCCACCAAACGGAGGGACAAAAATGAAAAAACAATTTCGCAAATCGATGATGTTGCTCGCATTGGCCGCCGTCTTCAGCCTGGCGATCAGCGGATCGGCATTCGCGGGACTTGAAAAAAACAAAGCAGCGGATAAAAAAGAAATCACCGTGGCAAGCGCGGTCAGCAGCATCGTCAAAGGACTAAATTTGAATATCGACCATATCCGATTTATCAAGGAACCCCTGGCGAGCGATTATTATACCAAAGTCGCGGACAACGCCGCTTACGCCAAAGATTTTATTGTCGCTCAATTCAACGGCCTTGATCTCCCGCGAGACGTAAATCCTGCGGCCAAGGTTACCCGCGAGCAGTTCGCCCAATGGCTCTACGGAGCCCTAAGCAGCAAAGGAGATTACGTCTGGATCGAGATATTCCTGAACATATCGGATGCCGACCAAATTTCGGACGGTTATATGAATAGCATTCAGAAGCTGTTGATCGCCAAAATCTTCACGTTGGACGGCAAGCAGCGTTTCCATCCGAAAAACGGAGTCACTCAAGCTCAGGCCGACATCGTGATCGCCAGAACGAACAAATTTATTCGCGAGGCCCCGCCCGTCTCCGAACCCGAACCTACTGTCCTTAGCAATGCCTCGCTCTCTTCCGTGAAGATAACGGACGAGGCGCTCAAAGTCACCCTGACGGCTACCGTCCCGCATTCCGGTTATGGCATGGAAATCACGGGGATTTCCTTCGACAAAGGTGAAGCGACCATCCAGTACAGAGCCGTTCTTCCCGATCCGGATAAAATGTATCCGCAAGCGCTCAAAGACGTCTCCGTCTCCACTTACGTATCATCGGAGTTCACCCCCGTGTTGGGAGCGGAACAGCCTCCGGCTCCATTTCCGGGCTAACGGTACGGAAAATATTGGGGCTGTCTCATAAGTAGGGTCGTACAAAATGATCGATCAAGAAAAGTGCATGCTCCTGGAGACTGCCTCATACGGTCCTGAAATGACCCTTATACGGGTTTACCATTCCAATTTCGGGATCGTATAGCAGCCGGATGAGATACATGCATGACAAGATTTTCTATCGATCATCTTTTCGTACGACTCTTTTTACTTATGGGATAGCCTCTTCTTCTGTCTAAAAGGAAAAAGGAAAATGGCGGGATTCGTCGAATCTTTGGGAAGAATGAATCTTTGGAGGTCGAAGGCTGAAATATTATCTCGCTTATAACGGGAAACGTGTTCATGTACCGCTATCACGAGATGAGGCATATAAGTTACTGATGGAAACAAAGGGGGCAATTAAGGGGCTCAGCATCATGGTTTACGATGACAACGGGAAGTTTATCCGGGAGATCGGAAGGAACAAGTCCAAATGAAGGTGGCTTACAGCAATAAGCCCCACGCCTGACGTCGGCAATGGAGCTTAGAGAATCTATAGATTGATTATTATTAATTATCCTAAATCAGTCAGTCTTCGAAATCGTAATTGCCGCCATCTTCTACTACATCATAAATGTCTTGAATATTGAGCTGCAGTTCGTTGGCAGCCTCAATTTCGTCGCATCCATTTCGCTCCATATATGCAGCAATGCTTGGATCTAGTTTGAACTTCGTCATTTGATCTCACCTCCTCCGTCTCATAATTTCCAATGAAAAGGAAATTATGCAGTGACCGCTTCTTCGGTTCGCTGCTCAAGGCTCTGCTGCTCGTGAATAAACTTTTCTGGCCAATTAATCGCGTCTATCTACATAATCGCTACAGAGGAGCTAGTTCGCCTCTGATGCAGCTTCCGCGGTAGGCTCTCGATATTGAGGAAATCCGAAATCTGCAAGTCCCTCGAAAAGTTCTTTCTGCATCGAATATTTCCGCGCCAACTGGTACGGAATTGTGCAGTTAACTCCGGACATAATAAAAAACACCCCTTACCGTGATATTAGCGCGTTGGCTAATTGTACTCGGTTGTGGCGTTTCGGTTTCATGTATAAACGGAGTTATTACCGCTGGATTATCGAATTGCGAACCATTTTATTCCGATATATTCGCTATGCTTGCCGGTCGGTTAACTAGGCAAAGTGAGATAACGGGATTAAAACTGGTGCCGAGAACCGGGGTCGAACCGGTACGGTAGTCACCTACCGCAGGATTTTAAGTCCTGTGCGTCTGCCAATTCCGCCATCCCGGCAAGGTGTCTCTGGCAACCGAGGACATTCGGTCAAGGTACACTGCCCGCTAACTGCTTGGTGGGCCTTGAGGGACTCGAACCCCCGACCAATCGGTTATGAGCCGACCGCTCTAACCAACTGAGCTAAAGGCCCCCGAAAAGGTCCAGAGAAAGGCGTTGGTTGCGGGGGCAGGATTTGAACCTGCGGCCTTCGGGTTATGAGCCCGACGAGCTACCGGGCTGCTCCACCCCGCGTCGTAAAAGCATTATAGAATTATTGGCGACAAGTAATAATATACTATAAATACCGACTATTCGTCAACTGTTTTTTCACTTTTCTTTTCTTCCGTTTCCAGATGCTGCTTGGCTCCCGATACTTCGGGCGTTTGCGCTTTCGCCATCTCCCCCAGCTTCTGCAGCAAAATATGCTGCGGCATATGCATCAGATGCTCCAAAGGAACCTTCATATATTCGGCAAGCTTAACCGCCGTTTCCGCCGATAACGGCATTCTGCGCATCGCTGTTTCCTCCTTCTCCCATTCCTTCCGGACATCAGCTTAGCATAAAAACCGCTGCTTTGCCAATATGCCGCAAGGCGTTTCGTCGCCGAAGTGGCTCAAGGCACGTAACGTACGCCGTATTTCCCCTTTTTCGAACGGAATACCTCGATTTCCTGAGGAGCTTCAAGCCCGAATACCCAACTGTCGTGCTCCATGCGTTGAACGAGACATCCCGCTTGAAATTTGCTGTCGTACAATCTCGACCAATAGATCCATTTCATGCGTCTTCCCCCCGTTTTTGTAGAGATGTGGTTGCTTCTAGCATGCGCGGGTTTGGGGAATTTGAATCGACCGCAGGCAAATTTAAACAGCGAACGCCCCATCCTGTCGGACGAGGCGCCAGCCCGTTCATATCGTTAAATTAATCGACAATAACCGCTTCCCCGGACGCTTCCATGAGCGCTCTCTTATTCAGAGGGATAACTCCGCCTCCGCCGCCGTTGTCGGAATTGATTCCGCCGAACGGATCGTCGATATTCCCTTTCGGGTTCGTTTTGATCTTCTGGAGCAGATCGTTCCCCTTCTCTTCCCACAGCGCCAACGCTTCCTTGGCGGACTTGCTGCCCTGCATCACTTGGGAGAACAGCATCGAGCCCATCTCGTTGATCAAGTTCAAATTCGGCTTTTCCCGGTACAGCTCCTGTTCCTTGATCGAGGCCCCTTGCAGAGGTGCCGGCTTCAGCTTCGTGAACGCCTCGATGTTGTAGCTCATGCCGTCGCGAACTTTCACGAACTCTTTGCGAGCGGACAGCTCATAAGTGCTGCGTGACTTCAGCTTCGCCCACTCTTTGCCGTTCATGAATTTGACGAATTCCCAAGCGTCGTCGGTGTTCGCCGCGTTGGCGTTGATACCGGCCAGCTGGTTCAAATAAATGTTGCCTCCGAACCCTTCCTTGCCGACGTGGAACGGCATCGTGACGACGTCCCAATCCAGCTTTTCCATCTTCAGCTTCTCGCTGTTGTCGTTCATCTGCTGAATTTGGTTGATCATGCCGTAGTCCCCGATCGTCATGGCCACTCTTCCGTTAAGGAACAGCTGGCCTTGGAACGGATTATATCTGTATTCCTCGCCTTGAGGCTGCTCGTAATTCATGTCCTCTTGACTTGGCGTTACGCGATCCTTCTTCATTTGGGCTACCGACTCCCAGAGGTTCTGCCATTGCGGCGTGTTGACGGTCATCGTCTCGCCCTTCTCGTCGAACATTTTGAGCTGGAGAGGCGCTGCGAACGATTGGAAGTCCCAGAAGTTGTCCCCCGCTCCCCATTGGTTAAAGGTAAAGCCGAAAACGGATTCCTTGCCGCTGCCGGAGGTCATGCGTTTCGCCAGGTTGAATACGTCGTCCCAGCTCATGCCGTCCTTCGGGAACTCGACTCCCTTATCCGAGAACAACTTTTTATTATAATAAAGGGCGGAAGATTGGAAAGTCGGCGTCAACGCGTACAGGAAGTTGTCTCCTTGCTCCTTGATGCCGTCGATGACCGTAGGCACGAATTCGTTGATATCGATCTTGTCTTCTTTGAGCATCGGATCGAGCTGCTTCAAGAGGTTTTCGTTCACGAGCTGCCCCAGCATGTTCATATCGTTGATAATCATAACGTCCACCGGATTGGAGCCGGTCATGATCTCCTTGAGCTTCGCCATCTGATCGACCGGCTCTTGCTGCTTCGAGTAATCCTCGAATTGCATTTCCGAATAATCGATCGCGGGCACGACCTCGATGTCGATGTTGGAATGGGTGAACTCGAACATATCCGTGAACTGCTGGCGGAACCAGGTTTCGTCCGATTTGCTTCCGTACATCGTGCCGATGCGGAGCGTACGCCGATTGTTCGGGTCATTCCCGCTGTCTCCCGAATTGCACGCTGCGAGCATCGGGACAAGTAAGGATAAGGTCATTCCGCTAAGCACCCATTTGCGGGTTTTTCCAGCTCGTTTGTTCATGCTGTTTCGTCCTCCTCCAAGGATTTAGGTTTTGTGATGACAATTTTGTCTCCGTCGAACTCCATCGTGGCTTTGTCGCCGATCGATAGAGCGGATAAATATTCTTTCGGAATCTGCAGCCGGCCGACCCGATCCACGACGACGAAGGCTTCGTGAGCTTCTTCCGGAGTCCGTCCTTCCGATAGCGGCATGGAATGATCCAAGTTCGGATTCCTCTTGATGAACTCAGTGCTCGTCAGCCCGTCGCGGATCGCGACGACCCGGTCGACTTTGCTTGCCAGCGACAAATCATGGGTTACGATTACGATCGTCAGGCCAAGCTCCCGATTGAACTTGCGGAAAATATCCATGATAATGTCGGACGTCCGGGAATCTACCGATCCCGTCGGCTCGTCGGCCAGCAGAAGCTGGGGACGGTTGGACAACGAGATGGCGATCGCCACCCGCTGCTGCTCTCCCCCCGACAGCTGCTGCAGCTTGTTGTGCATCCGGTCCTTTAGGCCGACCCATTCCAGCAGCTGTTTGGCGTAGGCCCGGTCCAGCTTGCCGGAGAACATCATCGGCATCTCGACGTTCTCGAGAGCGCTAAGGAAGGGCAGCAGGTTTCGGGCATTGTTCTGCCAGATGAAGCCGACCGTGTCCCGCTTGTACTTGACCAGGTCGTCGTCGTTGACCTTCAGCAGGTTCCACGGCCCGACCTCTACTTGGCCCGCGGAAGGGCGGTCGAGCCCGCCGAGAATGTTCAGCAAGGTCGACTTCCCGCTTCCGCTGTTGCCGATAATCGCCATCATTTCTCCGGCTTTCACCGACAGGTTCAAGCCTTGAAGGGCGACGACTTCCAGGTCGTCGGCTTTGTAAATTTTCACGAGGCCTTCGCATGTAATCATAAAGCTTACCGCTCCTCTCCCAGCTTGACGGCTTGGTGAACCTTCAAGCGTCTAATGTGCGTGATGAGAAGCGCCACGCCGATCGCCATCATGACGCCGACGACGATGTATAGCCTGTTCGTGTCCGTCGCCTCGAACACGACGCGGAACGGAGGAACCTGGTTCGTCGAATTGTCGGTCGTCTGCAGGAACGGCAGGAACACCAGACTCGCCAGCTTTCCGATCCCGATTCCCAGCCCGATCGACAACCCCGCCGTAAAGATTTGCTCGAGCAACAACATCCCCGTCAATTGCTTGCGAGAAAGTCCCATGGCACGCAAAATGCCGATCTGCACGACCCTGCGCGACAGGTTGAAGAACCAGAACAGAATGTAGCCCGACAAGGAAACGATAATCGTAACCAGGAAGCCCAAGCTGAGAATTCCGAAAACGCCTCCCCTGGCGGGATGCTTGCTCTGCGTCGTCAATTCGGACCTCATGCTGTTGACCGAAGCCAGCTCGATCCCCTTCTCCTGAAGCACCGGTATAATCTCCTGTACTTTCGCGTCGGGATCCATCTTCAGCCATACGTCGTAAGGAAAAAGCGGCGCCTGGTCGTAAATGTAGCCCAGATTCGCGATGAGGAACGGCGCCTGATCCGGGTATAAGCTCGGCCAGTAAGGCAAGATGTCCAGAATGATAAATTCGATCGTCTGCTCCTGAATGACCGATTGAACCATATCTCCCCGCTTCAAATCGAATTTCTTGGCCACATTGGAGGAGATGAACGCTCCTTCCGGCACTTGCCCCATCCATTCGAGATATTTGTACGGATTGAGCTGGTACATATCCTTGCGGAGCCAACCGACGCGGGCGAAATCGACATTGTCGATGCCCATGATGGTCGCTTGCCCCGCGGTCTTGCCGGAAATCGTCAAGCTGCTCTTCGTCTGAAGCACCCGCGCCGCATGCTGGACGCCCGGCAGCGTACGGAACACTTCGAACGGAGGTTCGTTGTAGTTGTACTTGGTCGGCGTAGGACGATCTCCTTGACCGCCGCCTCCGCCGCCACCTCCTCCTCCGCCTCCGCTGCCTCCGCCTTGCTGGGTAGGCGCTTTGAATTCCGGGGTCCCTTCCCATACGGTCTTAACGATGACGTCGGTCCCGTATTTATACATGATCCGCTCTTCGGAATTCAGTCCGATCGTCCGCGCGGCCGAGGAATTGTATACCCCAAGGCCAAGCGTCAGAATGAGCAAGATCATAAGCGGATAATACGATTTGGCCGACCGGGACAGCTGCGTGAGCGTCAAATAAAACGGCACCGGCAAGATCTTTTTCCACATCAGATTAAACAGCTTGAGCAGCAGAGGAAACAGTCTGAGAAACACGAGCCCCGCCGCGAAAATGCTTAGCGCCGGCACGAAGAACAGAAACGGCTGCACGTTGAGCTGATCCGTCGTCATCCCCGTCTTGAACGTGACCATTTGCCGCTCGTTGAACAAATACCAGCCGTAGCCCGCGACGCCCAGCAGCAGCACGTCGATAAACCATTTCTGCCAGAACGGCTTGCGGTCTCCCCTGGCCATCTGCCTTTTGTAGTCGACGATGGAGGTTCTCGTGAAGACGAGAGCCGGGATAACGGTCGCCGCGATCGCCACGATCACGGCCGCCACGCCGGCCAAAACGCCGTCGATCGAGAATCCGACCGGTATCGCCTTGCGGTCTACGAAGTGCAGAAATCCGCTTGCCGATCCGATGCTCTTGGCCATAAACCAGCCGAACAACGGACCGATCACCAAGGCCACGATGCCCAGCAAAGCGCCTTCCAGCAGGAACAGCATAAAGATTTGCCTCGTGCTCGCCCCCCGGCTTCGCAGCACCGCGATATCGGAGCGTTGCTTCTCGAGCGCTTGCTGCGTATTCATCGTGATAAAGTAAAACACCATGGCGATCATCGGAGCCGCAAGCGTGAAGAGCATCGTCTGCAATTGAATGCTGTCCTTGCGGAATTGGCTGAGCATTTCCGCAAAGCTGAGCTCCAGGCGCGTGTCCTTCAGCTTCTTGTAGACTTCGATGTCGATGCGGTTCAGCTTGCTCGTCAGCGGAGTGAGCTGGCTCGTCTGGATCTCTCTCAAATCGTAAGCGGAATACCAGCTTGCGATCTGAATCGGGATGCCGCGCTTGGCGGAAAGATCGTCAAGAAGAACCGGATCGGCCACGTATAAATAGTTCATGAGTCCTTCCAGGCCCTGATACCAGTAGGCGCTGTTGTCGTCGGCGGGCTTGAACGCCCCGACGATCTGAACCCGAAGCGTCTCCCCGGCGAGCGAGTACAGCAGCACGTCGCCGACATGAAGGTCGTTGCGGAACAACGCTTCTTCCATCATGACGGCCTGGATCGTTCCGTCGGCCTCCGGACTGTCCGCGAACCACTTGCCTCCCGCCATTTCGATTTGTTCCTTCAACCCTTCGAAGGAAGCGATCGTCAGCTTTCTCGTGCGGCTGGCATCCACTTTCGTCGGATCCTCGGGCGACACCTCGGAACTGCGGACCGTCAGGCTTCGTTGGGATACCTCGACCGGAAAGCCGATGTCGGACTTGATGTCCTCGCGAATATATTGATCGACGTTGCGGAAGCTCTCCAAATCCGTCTTACCGTCCGTCGATTGGTAACGTATCAGCATCGATCCCGCGGGCAGCCCTTCGCTGTTGTCCTGCAGGGTTTGCGAGACGACCCGCTTAAGCGCGCCGTCCGCGTACATCGGAATGCTCGTCGTGAAAGCGACCGCGACGAACAACCCGGCGAGCGTGCTGAGCGTCATCCAGCGCGTGTTCCACATCTTGCGGAAGAGAAACCGAATCAGCGCGTTCATCGCTTATCGACCTACGACTTTCTGTCCCGGCGTCAAGCCGCTTAAGATTTCCGCTTCGGTCGGAGTTTGCTGTCCGACCTCCACGTCGATCTCGCGCTTGCTTCCGTCCGCTTCCGCAACCTGAACGTAAGTCCGCGCTCCGATCGTCCGCAAGGCGGCAAGAGGAATGACGACCGCGTTCTCCTTGCGGTTGGTAATGACGGAGATGGACAGCGGAGTTCCCCTAGTGGCCTCCTTAGGGAGCTGAACGTCGACAAGCAAATATTTGTTGATGCTGTCCGTTTTGCCGCCGTTGTTGCCCCCGTTCTGATCCGTCGAAGGAACTGGCAGCTGCTTCACCTTGCCCTTAAGCTGTTCGATATTGTTGATGTCGACGCGAACCTCCATGCCGACGGATACCTTCGCCAGATCGTCCTTGGACAATTCCGCGGCAACGACCAGGCTGCTCGGATTGGCGATGACGGCGATCGTGTCGTAAGCTTTGATCGAATCGCCTTCCTGCACGTTCACCGATACGACCGTACCGGAGAACGGAGAGGTCAGCACCGCCTTGCCGATATCCTCCCGTATGTCGGCGAGCTGCTGCCGATCCTCCTCGAACTGCAACGATTTCATCTCGAATTCGATCGGGTCCATCTCGTCCTTCTTGCGCAGCGTTTCCTTCATTTCAAGCTCGCGTTGTTTAAAGGAAAGCTCCTGCTGGCGAAGAGACTTTCTTAAGTCGTCGACGTCAAGCTCGGCAAGCGCTTCTCCTTCTTTGACCGTCTTGCCCGATTCTATGTACAGCTTCTTAAGCCGTTTTCCCTCCAGCGTAAAATAAACCTGCTTCTCCTGGGAAGACAGTATTTTTCCGGAGCCCGACACTTTCGATTCGAGCGGTTTCGTCACGACTTCGTATTGCGGCTTCTCCGAAATTTTCGGCAGTTGGATTGCGGACAGATCTTCCTCCTCCGGTTCATCGGGCAGCAAGCTGCACCCCGAGATCGCCAAAGATAATGCCAACGCGGCGATCAGAGCGGCGCTCTTGCGGCTTCGGCGCGCGGGCCCCTGACGGTCAATTGGCGACGAATACGCCGTCCACCATTTCATAGACA
Source organism: Bacillota bacterium (assembly GCA_023418755.1). GTDB lineage: Bacteria > Bacillota > Bacilli > Paenibacillales > Paenibacillaceae > Cohnella. The sequence goes on from JAEZZE010000076.1 coordinate 13,862, forward strand.
TGGTCTGCTACCTCCATTATCGTTGGATCGTGTGTCGTCATGCAGAGCGAGATGTTCTCGGCCGAGACGACTTCTTTGAACACTTGCATAATTTGCGCGGTCATCTGACTGTCCAGCTCCGCCGTCGGTTCGTCCGCCAGAATGAGACTCGGCTTGTGGGCGATCGCCTTGGCGATGGCCACCCGCTGCTGTTCGCCTCCGGAAAGCTCGTAGGGACGGTGATGCATCCTCTTCGAGAGGCCGACCAGATCCAGACAGGACGTAATTCTCTCCTTCCATTCCGAACGGGGCGTGTTCGCCATGCGCAGCGACAATTCGACATTCTCGTATGCGGACAATAAGGGCATCAAGGCGAACGCTTGGAAAATAAAACCGATATCCTTGCGGCGCACGACGGTGCGCTTGTCGTCATCCCATTTATGGAACGGACGGTCCTTGAAAAAGATTTCTCCCTTCGTCGGCGTATCCAGCCCGCCCATCAGGTTCATCAGCGTCGTCTTGCCCGAGCCCGAGCGGCCTCTGAGCATGACCAGCTGCGCGGGATAGAGGTTCAGGTTGATTCCTTTAAGCACCCTGATCTTCTGGCTTCCGACGTCGAAGGCTCGTTCCACGTTGCGCACGGACAGCAGCGGTTCGTTCGCGATCGGGCTTTCTTTGCGGGCTTCCGCGACAGCCTGCGTCTTGGGAGACTTCTCGGACGATTTCGCCAAATCCCCTCTTTGTTCGCCTGTCTTCTCCGCCGCGCCCCCCCGGCCTAGCCATGACAGCATTCATCTTCCTCCCTTGCCAATCTCTTCAATAGATTATAACGAGGCGTCTATCTGAAAAGTTACTGAAAAAATTAATTCTTTATCATTTTTTTAGAAGAAATAGGCTCGACCGAGGGAAGACCCGTCGACGAAGACCGACATTTTTCCGATTTTTCGCTTAAACCTTTATAAGAAGCCGCTTTTTTGTGTATTATTAGAGGATATAACGATTTATTGCGAGGAAGGTTGGTTCTCTTGGAAACTAAAACGTCGTCATCGAACTTTATTCGGAACATCGTGTCCGAGGATCTCGCCTCGGGAAAAGTCAAGGAGATCGTCACCCGGTTCCCTCCCGAGCCGAACGGGTATTTGCACATCGGGCACGCCAAATCGATCTGCCTGAACTTCGAGCTCGCCGACGAGTTCAAAGGAAGAACGAATCTGCGCTTCGATGACACGAATCCCGTCAAGGAAGACGCGGAATACGTGGAGTCGATCAAGAATGACGTCGAATGGCTCGGCTTTAATTGGGACGGGTTGTTTTTCGCGTCGGACTATTTCGGGGAAATGTACGAGCGCGCCGTTCTGCTCATTCGCAAAGGCCTGGCCTACGTCGACGACCAGAACGCGGAACAAATTCGCGAGACCCGCGGAACGCTCACTTCTCCCGGCCAAGAGAGCCCTTACCGGAACCGCTCCGTCGAGGAGAACCTCGACTTGTTCCGCCGAATGAAAGACGGCGAGTTCGCCGACGGGGAGAAGGTGCTGCGCGCGAAGATCGATATGGCTTCTCCCAACGTCAACCTGCGCGATCCCGTGCTGTACCGGGTACTGCATGCCCATCATCATAACACGGGCGACGAGTGGCGCATCTACCCGATGTACGCTTACGCGCACCCGCTAGAGGATGCCATCGAAGGCGTGACGCATTCGATCTGCACGCTCGAATTCGAAGATCAGCGCCCGCTCTACGACTGGGTCATTCGCGAATGCGAAATGCCATGGGTTCCGCGCCAGTACGAGTTCGCGCGGCTGAATCTCACCAACACCGTCATGAGCAAGAGAAAGCTCAAACTGCTCGTGGACGAGAATAAGGTGGACGGCTGGGACGATCCCCGCATGCCGACGATTGCCGGTTTGCGCCGCAAAGGCTATACGCCGGAGGCGATCCGCGCCTTCTGCCGCGAGATCGGCGTGGCAAAGAACTTCAGCGTCGTGGACGAGCGGATGCTGGAGCATTTTATTCGCGAGGATTTGAAGCTTAAGGCGCTGCGGACGATGGCCGTTCTGGATCCGCTGAAAGTCGTCATCACGAACTATCCCGAGGGCGAGACGGAATGGCTCGATGCCGAAAACAACTCCGAGAATCCGGAGATGGGCCACCGCAAAATTCCGTTCTCGAGAGAGATCTATATCGAACGCGAAGATTACATGGATAACCCGCCTCCGAAGTATTTCCGCCTGTTCCCGGGCAATGAAGTGCGCCTCAAGCATGCGTATTTCATCAAATGCGAGGAAGTGATCCACGACGCTGGAGGCAACGTCGTCGAGCTTCGCTGCACGTACGATCCCGAGACGAAAAGCGGTTCCGGTTTTACCGGACGCAAAGTCAAGGGAACGCTTCATTGGGTGGACGCTTCCCATTCGGTGCCTGCCGAGTTTCGGCTGTACGAGCCGCTCGTCTCCGAAGAATCCGAGGAAGAGGTGCAATCGTTCCTCGACCATCTCAACCCGAACTCCCTTCAAGTGTTGAAGGGCTACGTCGAACCGGGATTGAAGGAGGCCGCGGGCGGCGACAAGTTCCAATTTTTCCGTCACGGCTACTTTAACGTAGATCCGAAAGATTCCGCTCCGGGACTGCCTGTCTTTAACCGCATCGTGTCTTTGAAAAGTTCGTTCGAAGTGTAAACATAGCGGCAGAACTCCCGGCTTCCTTGCGAAGGAAACCCGGGAGTCTTTTGTTAAGGAGGAATCGCATTGGAAAAAACCGGAGACCCCCGACATTCAGCTTTTATTTCAGCATGCTGCTTGCTTTTGGCTCTCTTGGCCGGCTGCTCGAGCGGCAAGACCGGCACCCCTGTCTCCCCGGGTTACTCCGCTCCCTCTGCCCCGGCAGAGTCGCAATCGCCCGAGTCTTCATCGCCGTCCGAATCCGCGCCTTCGGAAACGAAGCCTCCGGCGGAGGAAGATCCGGTCGAGCTCCTGCTGGGAAAATTGACATTAGAAGAGAAAGTCGGACAGCTTCTCGTTGCCGGCATCGACGGCACGAAAGTCGACGAGAAGATGAAGAAACTCGTTGCCGAACAGCATGTCGGGGGCTTGATCTTGTACAAGAACAACTTCTCCGATTTGGAGGGCTCCGTCCAGCTCGTTAACGAGCTTAAGAAGGCGAACGGCGGCAACCCGCTCCCTCTATTCATGAGCGTCGATCAGGAGGGCGGCAAAGTAAGCCGGCTGCCCAAGGACTTCGCGGCAATGCCGGACGCGGTCAAAGTCGGACGAACGGGAAAACCGGAGCTGGCCGAAGAAATGGGAGCCCTACTCTCCGACGAACTCCGGTTAATGGGCTTTAATATGAACTTCGCTCCCGTACTGGACGTCAACAGCAACCCGGCCAATCCGGTCATCGGCTCCCGTGCGTTCGGCAGCGACGCCGAGCTCGTCGCAAGCATGGGCGTTGCCGCCATGAACGGGCTGCAGCAAGGCGGTACGATTGCCGTCGCGAAGCATTTTCCCGGCCACGGGGATACGTCCGTAGACTCGCATCTGGAGCTGCCTTCCATCGAGAAGACCGCCGCGGAATTGGAGAAGCTCGAATGGGTTCCGTTTCGCCGTGCTATCCAAGAGGGAGCGGATACGATCATGATCGCGCACATATTGTTTCCTTCGATCGATCCCGACTCTCCGTCGTCGCTGTCCAAAACCGTCATCACCGACTTGCTGCGCGGACAGCTCGGCTACGACGGCGTCGTCATCACGGATGACATGACGATGGGCGCCATTGCCCGCAACTACGGCATCGAGGACGCTTCGCTGCAGTCCTTCTTGGCCGGCAGCGACCTCCTTCTTGTCGCCCATGGCTACGATACGGCCCGCAAAGTTTACGATAAGCTGCTCGGTGCAGCCAAATCGGGAGAAATCCCGGAATCCCGCCTCGACGAAAGCTTGCGCCGAATCATCGCCTTGAAGCTGAAGTACCGGCTCTCCGATGAATCGATCCCGGTCCCGTCCGCTTCCGATCTTCCCAACGACGAGATCAAACAATGGCTCAAGCGGCTTGGGGAATAATCTAGCGCTAGGCTTGCCGATTGAGGACAGCCTGCCGATCGGAACCGCGAACAGTCTAACGACCTCCGGGGATAGCCTACCGATCGGAACCGTGAACAGCCTAACGGGGACAGCCTGCCGTATTAGGGATGGTGCTTTCCGCTCCTGTCGGCAGGCCTTCTTTTTCCGCGCTGCGGCCATTATCCCCTCTACTCAGGTCTGGGGAACCCCCTGCCACCTCCATTTTCAGCGCTTTATCACCATTATCCCCCTCCCTCAGAACAAACGCGGAGTATCATTCCTCTCCCTGCGCTTTTGTCAATATCCCCTTCGATCAGAGAGCTTGCCCTCTCTACCCATTTTTACAATCCACTTCTTAGCCACCCCCTATTTCTCTGCTTCAGTGATTAGATTGGTAATTAGGCCGAGTTCTGAGTCATGGGGATAATGGCCATAAGGAGGAGAAAGGTTGATAACGAGGTCAAGTGTTCTGAGTCTCGGGGATAATGGGCATAAGGAGGAGAAAGATAGATAACGTGGCGAAGTGTTCTGAGTCTTGGGGATAATGGGCATAAGGAGGAGAAAGATAGATAACGTGGCGAAGTGTTCTGAGTCTCGGGGATAATGGCTATAAGGGGGAGAAAGGCTAATATCGTGATGAAGTGTTCTGAGTCATGGGGATAATGGGCATAAGGCCAAATGTTAAAGATGGGAAGAGCTTGCGGAAGCTCGGTCGCGGGAGCGCTGATTGGCCCCATGCGATCCGAGCCCGCAAGATCTGTAAAAGACGATGGATTAACGTGCATCTATTTTCGTTTTGCGGTAAATCAAAACGCCAAGGGCGAAGGCAACGATTCCCCACGCGCCGAGTATTCCGATGCCGCTCCAGAAGTCGGCCGTTGCAATGCCGCTGCCGTAGACCATGCCGTCGCGAATGGAGTTAACGAAGTACGTAAGCGGCAGCACTTGCGATACCGGAATCAGCCATTCCGGGAAACCGCTCGTCGGGAAGAAGATCCCGCTTAGGAACATCATCAGGAAGCTGGCGATATTCGCCATTCCCATATAGGCTTCGAT
>JAEZZE010000103.1 GCA_023418755.1 Bacillota bacterium
TAAATACGATACGGCCGATTACGACCGGATCGATCCCCGCTTCGGCACGGAGGAGGATTTCAAGCGCCTCGCGGCGGAGGCCAAGCAGCGCGGCATGTTTATCGTGCTTGACGGCACCTTCAACCATGTCAGCAACGATAGCAAATATTTTAACCAATACGGTAAAAAATACGGAGAGGAATTAGGCGCTTACGAGGCCTGGGTTCTGAGGGGCATGAGGGAAGGCAACGAAGCGGCCGAGCGGATCTACCGCGATTGGTTCGGCAATGCGTATTTCGGCGAGGCGTACCCGCTGCATTTCAGGGGCAAGGCCTTTTATGAAGCCATTCTGGCCGGATCGCAACCCATCGTGTCGCCCTACGAGCATTGGTTCACGATTCACGACGACGGCTCTTACGACGCGTGGGAGGGAATCCCGAACTTCGTGCAGTTGAACACGCCGGAAGGCAGCCATTTGAATCTGGAAGGCTTCGCCGAGCGGATTTTGGGCGGACCGGACGCGTTGTCGCGGCAGTGGATCGAGAACGGCGCGAGCGGCTGGAGGCTGGACGTATCGCCGCAGATCAATATCGATTTCTGGAATGCGTTCCGAGACTCGATTCGGGGGAAGGATCGCCCGGAGTGGCCGAACGGAGAACCGGTCATGATCGCGGAAAATTGGGAGGACTCCACCTCCGATTTCATGAACGGCACGTTCGATTCGACGCAAAATTATTTGTTCCGCAGCGCGGCGATCTCGTTCGTCCTGGACGAGCCGTACCAATCCCGGTACGATTTCGGCGGATCGAACGCGATGGAGCAATGGAAGCCGATCGACGCCTTCGAGCTGAACCGGGAGCTCATGACGTTCTACGAAAGATACCCGAAGGAAACGTCGTTCGCGCTGCTTAACGCCTTCGGCAACCATGACGTGCCGCGGATTTTGACCGTGTTCGGCTATCTCGAACGCAACCGTCCGCTCTACCCGGGCATTCGCGATTGGGTCGCCATGGAGCTGGATATTAGCCGCGACGTGCGGAGCGTGCTCTATTTGGACGATTTCGTCAAGGAGGGGTTCGTCGCGCGGGAGCGGCTGGACGACCTGGTCCGGGAGCGCAACGAGCTGGCGGAGCGCCGGCTTGTGCTCGCTACGATTCTGCAGATGGGCTATCCGGGCTCGCCGACCATCTATTACGGTGACGAAACCGGACTTCCCGGCCAAGGCGATCCCGACAACCGGAAGCAGATGAACTGGGAGAAGGCGACGCCGGACAATCCGCTGTGGGCAGACGTCGCCAAGATCGCCGGCGTCCGCAACGATTACCAGGCGCTGAAGACGGGAGAGCTCGTACCGCTCGCCGCCGAAGCCGGCAGCCCCGTCTATGCGTTCGGACGGTCGATTCAAGGGGAGACCGACGCGCTTGGCAGAAGCGAATATGTTTACAATTACGCCGCCGGCTCCAAGCTGAGAATAGCCGAGCACAACGGGCGGGCCGTCGTTGCCGTCAACAAAGACCGCGAACGGGAGCAGGCCGTACGGCTGAACGTGGCGGGCTTCGCCCCGGACGGAACGGTGTTCGAGGATCGCCTGAACGGCGGGGAATACACGGTGCAAAACGGCCGCCTTTCGCTGAAGCTCGGTCCGTTAACGGGCGCGATGCTGATCGACAAAAATTCTCCAAAATCGCCCGAATAAGGTATGGCTGCTATCGGGATATTGACGGATACAGTGGCTTGATGCTATGGTGAAAAGAATGAATAAAAACGTTTTTACGTTTTTTGGAGCACAATGAGGAAAGAAGTTGGGAGAACATGAAAGCGACCATTAAGGAAGTAGCCAAGGAGGCGGGCGTCTCGATCTCCACCGTATCGCGGGTCATCAACGGCCGGGACAGAGTCAGCAAGCAAACGCTGCACAAGGTGCAGCAGGCGGTCGACAAGCTTCAATTTCGCCCCGACCACGTCGCGCGAACGATGATCAACAAGAAGACGAAGACGATCGGCTTGATCGTCCCGCAGCTATCCAACGAATATTGGGCGCTCATGTCGGAGGTGATTCAGAACGAACTTTGGTCGATGGGCTACACGACGCTGATTTGTTCGACGGACAGCGAAGTGGACAAGGAATCCGCCTATTTGAAAATGTACATCGAACGTCGCGTGGACGGCATCATCTACTGCTCGTTCCCGTATACGCAGGGCGCGACCCAAGATCAAGTCGATATATTGAGACAATCGGGCATTCCGGTCGTTACGCTCGATCCGGCGATTAACGGATTCAGCTGCGTCGTCGGCGACCACTTGTTCGGCTCTTTTTCGGCCGTCGAGCACTTGATTCAGCTGGGGCATCGAAGCATCGCCTACATCGGAGGACCGGCCGTATCCATTGAACGGGAATTCGGCTACCGCAAAGCTTTGATGATGTACGGGATTAACGTCGACGAATCATTGATCCGCCTGGTCAACGGCCAATCGTTCTCCGATGGCTATCGGGCGCTGCAGGAGCTGCGGGAATCGGGGGCGGCGTTCGACGCTCTGTTCTGCGGCAACGACCTGCTCGCGTTCGGCGCCATTAAGGCGATGGAGGAAGCGGACGTTCGCGTCCCCGAGGACGTTGCCGTCGTCGGCTACGACGACATTTTCTCGGCCCGGTTGTTCAAGCCGGCGCTGACGACGGTCCGCCAACCGATTCCCGATATCGCCAAGGAACTCGTCTCTTTGCTGATCCAGGCGGTCGATCTGGAGCCGGATCAGCGGCCCGCTCGCAAAATCGTCATTCCGACCGAGCTCGTCGTTCGGGAAAGTTCCGGCGGAGCGAAACCCCTCGCTGCATCGGACTGAATGGCGCCGGGAGAAGCCGCCCCGACCAAGAAAGGACCTTCTTGGCGCGGGGCTTTCTTTCATCGTTTTGTGAAAACGTTTCGACATTCGAAGGAGGAAGGTTTCGGTGCGGAAAATCAAAGTAGGTATCGTCGGAATCGGAGCGATCGCCCATATTTTTCACTTGCCGAATTATCGTCGTCATCCCCTTGTAGAGCTGGCGGCCGTAACGGATACGGACGCGGAGCGCGCCGCCAAAGCCGCGGAAGAATGGGGAGCGAAGGCTTACGGGTCCGCCGACGAGATGTTCCGGATTGCCGACCTGGACGCGGTCAGCATCTGCACGTTTAACGCATGTCACGCGGAGCTCGCGATCCGGGCGCTAGAGGCGGGGCTGGACGTTCTGGTCGAGAAGCCGATGACCGCCGCCGTCGAGGAGGCGGAGCGGCTTAAGCGCGCGGCCGAAAAGTCGGGCAAAATCGTCATGGTGGGCATGAGCAGCCGCCATCGCAACGACGTTCGGGCCTTGCGAGGAATCGCGGAAGCCGGTGAACTCGGAGAAATCTATTACGCCAAGGCGCGGATCATCCGCCGCCGAGGCGTTCCGCTAGGATGGTTTACGTCCCGGTCGTTGGCCGGGGGCGGCCCGATGATGGACATCGGGGTGCATGCGCTGGACGCCGCGTGGTGGCTTATGGGCATGCCGAAACCGGACAAGGCGATGGGCAAGCTGTTTCGCAAAATCGCGCCGTACCGAACCGAAGCTCCCGGTTTTTACGAAGCGATGTCCTCGGACAACAAAGCCGATCCGGTCTACGACGTGGAAGATATGGGCACGGCCTATTTCACCTTCGCCAACGGAGCCGCGCTGACGCTGGAGGCAAGCTGGGCGGCGAACGGCGTTCAAGACGACGCGATGAAGCTCGAGCTGTTCGGGACCAAGGGGGGAGCCAGCTTGGACCCGTTATTCCTCTTCAAGGAAGCCGACCGCATTCCGGTGGAATGTCGTCTCAACGTTCCGGAGAACGATTATTATCGGGACGAGATCGATCATTTCGTGCAATGCGTCCTGCATCGCGGGCAGCCTGTCTGCGATGTCCTGCAAGGGCTGGAAGTAGTGAAGATGCTGGATGCGGTTCGCCGTTCTTCCGAGACCGGAGACGCCGTCCGGATTTCGGACTGAGGCCGCGTCGGATGGGAAAAGCGTACGCGGGAATCGACATCGGCGGCACGAATACGGTCCTCGTCCTGTACGACGAACGGAGGCGTCCGTTGTCTAAATCCCGGTTTCCCACATTAGGGGAACGGAGCGAGCTTTTCGGAAACCCTTCCGCTTACATGGACCGTTTGGAGGCGGAGCTGCGGAGTGCGGGAAAGCGGCTTTCTTCCGGCGGCGCGGGACTGGCGGCCATCGGAATCGGCGTTCCGGGCCAGGTTGCGCCCGATACGGGCATCGTTCGCGACGCGACCAATCTTGGATGGGAAGAGGTGGATTTGAAGGCGCAGATGGAAGCCCGGTTTCGGACGCCGGTTCGTATCGAGCACGATGTACGCGCTTTCGCTTGGGGAGAAACGATGGCGGGCTCCGCAAGGGGCAGCCGCGTCGCGATCTGCCTGACGATCGGAACCGGCATCGCGGCGGGCGTCGTGCTGGAAGGCAAGCTGCGGATCGTCAAGAGCGCTTTGGGAGAGGACGCGGTGCCGCTCGGCGCCTTGTATCTTGCGTATCCCGAAGCTTAAGGAGGGACGGGGCGAAAATGACGGCAGATTCGGTGCTATAC